>NZ_JAUOQQ010000013.1:0-139180 GCF_030547675.1 Photobacterium sp. 2_MG-2023 | reverse complement strand
TTATGGCTATCGAGATACTGGTTATTTCTTTCTGAAAATACGATCAGTCTTCCCCGGAGATCCGAGATGAACCTTTTAATTGGAGTGGTAAACCGGCTGTCACTAGAGTCACCTCATCGGCAATGGCGGCGAACTGCTGATTCATGCGGCCGGCGTTGTCGACAAAATAGCGACTCACTTCGCCGAGCGGCACCACCCCCATGCCAACTTCGTTCGAGACAAAGATCAATCGGGCCTGGCTGTTTTTCGCTGCCTGTACCAGCTCGGTAATACGTGCTTCCAGCGCTTCATTGCTGCAAGCCTCTCCCAGTGCATAAATAACGTTATTCAGCCAGAGAGTTAAACACTCAACCAACACCACATCGTTCGCGGTAAACTGAGTTAACAGGTTTGCCAGTTCCAAAGCACATTCGTGTTCAGCCCAGTTATCCCCACGTTGCTGCTGATGGTGTTTGATCCGCATGCGCATTTCATCATCAAATGGTGTAGCAGTGGCGATATAATGCAGCCTCTTACCCTGTGTGACGTTTTCTTTGGCCTGCTGCTCGGCAAAGCGTGACTTGCCGGATCGTGCACCACCAAGTATCAGGCTCAATGTCGTTTGAATCGTCATTTTATCCTCACTGGTTGTGAACTGAGGCGATAAGGATCAGGTAGATCAAAATTTCCATGAGTTGCTGAGCCGCGCCCAGACAATCACCGGTAAATCCGCCAAGCCGCGCATTCAACCAGGCTTTGAAACCACTCCGAAACAGAACAGCCGCCACTATCAGCACCAGTGACAGTTCGGGCACCAGTAACAGGCAGACGAGGGTGCCGGTCGCCACTAAAAAGAGTAACTCAGGGACGGTCTGGGCATTGGCCAGAGGTTTGCTCTTGCTGGTACTGGAGTCGCTGACATAGTGCATGTCGAAAATCAGTGAGGCCGCGACTGTGCGGCTGAGTGTGTAGGCGACAATCAGAAGCAGTGCCAGTTCAGTATGCTCAGCCAGATAGCTGAGCATGATAAATTTACCCACCAAGGCCATGATCAGGGTGGCAGCACCGTAAGTGCCGATCCGACTGTCTTTCATTATGACCAGACGGCGCTCTGTCGTCAGGCCACCGCCAATGCCGTCAGCCATGTCAGTCAGGCCATCTTCATGAAATGCCCCGGTCAGCAGCAGGCTGAACACCATAGTGATAAAGACGGCGAACTGTGGTGGCAACCAGGCTGCTGTTATACTGTAAGTAATGGCACACAACGCCCCCAGTATAAGCCCAACCAGCGCAAAGTAACGCCCGGCCCGATTCATACGTTCGTCGGAATAAGGGGTTGACGCTGGAATGGGTAGGCGGCTGAAAAAAGACACCGCCAGACAAAACAACTGATACTGATAACGAAGGTTGAACATTTACACCGTGACCCCGGCATCGGCGAAGCTGGCCATGTTGTTGTAAAATTCAGCACTGGCACGAAGCAGGGGGTAGGCCAGTGCCGCACCAGTTCCTTCGCCCAGGCGTAAGCCTAAATCCAGCATAGGCTGAGCTTCGAGAAGAGCTAACACTTTTTGATGCCCTTGCTCTTCAGAACGGTGCGCAAAAATCATCACATCACGAGCTTCCGGCTTGAGCAATGTGGCAATATAAGCCGCGATCGAAACGATAAAGCCATCCACCAGAACAGGCACGCGTTGGTCACTCGCGGCCAGAAACGCGCCGACCATCTGAACGATTTCAAAGCCACCCAGCTCTGCGAGTGCACGTAATGGACCTGGTTCACCGCTTTCACTGTATCTGGCAACACCCTGACGAATCAGACTGATCTTGTTACCCAGCTGCGCATCGCTGATCCCTGTGCCTTTACCGACGCAATAGGCCGCGTCAGTAATACTGAGCGCCGACAGCAGGGCGGAAGAACTGCTGGTATTGGCAATGCCCATTTCTCCGAACATCAGCAGATTACAGCCAGCTTCGATAGTCTGTTTGGCAATTGAACCGCCTAATTCCAACCCCTCGGCAACTTGCTGCTGACTCATGGCGGCTTTCTGGGCAAGGTTATGTGTTCCGGCACCCAATCGCTGTACGATGAAATCAGGGTTATCGGTTTCAACCGGTAGCATAATGCCACAATCAATGACTTTCAGGTCAATGTTGTTAATGCGGCAAAACTGATTGATAGCTGCACCGCCAGCGAGGAAATTGAGCACCATTTGCTGGGTTACTTCGCTGGGGGCAATACTGACGCCTTCTTTGGCAATACCATGATCACCAGCGAACAGCAGCATGGTGGGTTGAGTTAAGGTAATTTGGGAAACCGCCTCTTTCTGTCCCTGACTTTGCAATAAAGCAAGCTGGTGGGCTGTGGTTTCGAGTTGCCCCAACGCGCCCAAAGGCTTGGTTTTGTTATCTATGCGTTCCTGAATGGCTGATGCGTGGCGAGTGTCTAACATGATTTCTAACGCTCCGGTTAAGTGTTTCCATAATCACTGTATTGCAGTTTACTCGCCAGAGGGGCCACTATCCAGTGAAAGCAAAGTGTTTGATATTGTTACTTCAAAATGACAGGAAGAGAGAATGGAATTTGCAGGAGAGCTCAAATTTTTTCGGGACGGTGCATCTATTATAAGCAGACACTGCATTGTCAGTCATTCACATCACAGGCCAGATAATACCTGGCCTGTGATTAACTCCCTTACGCCTTGAGCTGAACTTCCAGTTTCGCCAGCATGAGCTGGGCGGTCTGCAGTGCTCCTTCCACCCATCCCTGACTGTGGGAGTAAGCTTCACCACAGATATAGAGGTGGGTATTTGCTAATGGCTGGACGATGTTATTGGCCACATCATCACTTTGCACACCAATATTCCAGCTGTTCCAACCGCCGCCAAAAGGGTCATCACCCCAGTCACGAAATGCAGCCTGAAGCGGCAGCGTTGGAGTGACTTCCGCGGCAGACACATCATGCATCAGGTTAACCTGGCGGGTGACTTCCGTCATCATAGATTCAGGCGCCTGATGCGCTTCCCATTGCGGATCGACATTTTGCTGTTTCAACAGACGTCCGGTAAATGCCTTGTGTTCTGGTAAGGGTAGGACTTCCAGCTGTTGCTTCCATGCCAGGCCACGTTTTTGTCTGTAGCCATCCCAGAACCCTACGTTGACACCGTCATCGTAACTGGCCATCAGAATTGCCGGGCCTTGTAACGCAGGTGCCCCCTCGTTGGTTGGCCAGTAATAGGTTTGCCTGACAGGCATGTCAGTCACGCTGCGTCCTTCCCTGATGCCGGATTGATCAACCCACCAGGGGGACGCGTAAGTGGTAAACAATTTAAACAACGGCCTTGGTGTGACAGTACCAGTTAAAGCTTTCACTTCTGGTTGCTGTAAAACAGGACAATTTTGCTCCAGCAAATCGATGGAACGCCGTGGCATCGCAAGCACGATATGCGTGGCTGTACACTGGATATCATTGTACGCCGTGATCGCTAATTCACTGGTGAAATTGAGGCTAAATACACCGTTAACCTGTTCAAAACTATTCAGTTTGTGGCCGAGTAACAGCTCGCCACCAATCGCCTGAAGTTCTCTGGCCAGCGCTAATGGTACTGACTGGAAGCCCTGTTTAAATCCGAGGTATTCGACGCCATCACCGAAATCGGTCAGAAACCAAGGGATGGCATCGGCGGCATTCCAGTTCGACAAGGTAGAATTGTAGCCACCGGCATCGCGGCAGTAGCTGTAGTCTTCGCTGCTCATGACAACTTGCAGAACATTCCAAAAGCCCTGTTCGTACAGCATTTTGCCATTGAATTCAGTGTTCATTGCCATTTCACGGCGCTGTTGTTCAGTGAGATCAATGGCGGTAATGCCGGGAACGATTTTATCGAATGCCTCAATAACCAAAGCGCCGGGTGTTTTGCCGAAAGCGTCAGGGCTGTAGTTGTATGGCACAGCATGCGGATTATCTTGATAATCACTGAGCCGGAGCCGTACATCGCGTAAATAGGCGATATTGGCCGGCGTATCGACCGGGAAATGGTAGGTTTCTATTGGATCTGGCAGTGAAGCAAATTGGTTGATCTCATCCAGTAATGCGTGGACGAGTGGTTGCCGTGTTGCATCCAGAATACGCATGCCACCCAGCTCTGCGACCATGTTATTGACATCTGGCGCCTTGACAGATAATAAACGGCCACCGACGCGATCGCTGCCTTCAAAAACAGCAATGCGCTTACCGGGGAAATTCTTTTTTAACTGCCAGGCGCTGTAAACGCCCGATACGCCAGCACCAATAATGGCAACATCATAATGTTCACTCATATTACTTTTCCTTGTAGATAGAATGTGGTGGATCAGGCTAATGTGTTGACATGATCCGGGTTGATTTCATCAAGAAGCTGCTTGTGGAAATAATTCAGGGGTGGACGTCGATACGCTGGTGACGTTTTTATCGCACCTCCGCTTTGTTGCACTGCGGCTGGATCGCGTTCAGTTCGGATGTCCAGCACGTAAGGTTTGTTTTCATTCAGCACGTAGTGAATCGCTTGTTGTAAAGCGGCATTCAGATCAGTGGATTTTTCTACCACTTGCCCCTGAATGTCCGCACCCATTGCATTGGCAATCTGATGGAAATTGAGCTGAGGATGCTGCAGCGACAGATAATCAACGTCGTAGTTGTGGTAACTGGTTGGATCGGTAGGGTCGGGTTCTACCGGCTTTTTCTTTGGCTCCCAGCCATAAGAGCCAATCACCTCTTCGAGGCCATTTTGCAAGGTATGGTATTCCCGGTTATTGGTGATGATGTACAACACGGCGAGCTGATATTTGGCGGCACTCCACCACACTTGCGGGTAGAACAGGGACGAACCATCACCGACCGCATTGATCACCAGTTTGGGTGTGACCCCCTGAATTGCGGTGGGCTGAATTTTAATTCCCAGCGAAGCGGGCATTGACCAGCCGAGTGAGCCGCCGGATACGCAGTAGTAGCTTACCGGCTTGCTCATTTCCTGATTAAGCGGCATCAGGTACTGAAAGCTTGGACTGTCAGACACGGCCTCATGCACATAGACAAACTCGTTCGCCAGCCCTTGTTGTGTAATGGCCTGAGATAAATAGTGCGGGATCAGTGCCGGGTTAATGGTGCCTGAAGCGTCTTGCTCGGCCTGGAGTAAATACGCATCCCAGTCACTGCGGCGTTGTTCGCTGAGTTTGCTTAATAACTGATTGCGGGCGTCCCTTTCGCGCTGAATGTCATCGGAAACCGGCAACTCGGCCATGACTTGGTTCAGTTTTTCCAGACTGGCTCTGATCCCACCCAGCACGGCATGGCTGCCATAGTAGTTTTTACCTATGTCCCAGGTGTTATTCGACAGGTATAAAATATCTACGGATTCCGGGATTAAGGGGCCATCAGCATAATTAAACACAGTAACCTGAGCCTGATTACTGTAGCCCACCAGAAAAGCCACATCATGTTGCTGATAGATGGCTTGCAGCATGGCCTGATTACCCGGCAGCTCTCCTTGCCAGTGATAATCATCGTTCGGGAAGTTCGCCAAACTACTGAAGGTTTGCAACGCCACAGGTGCACCAACGGTTTGCGCTAATACCTGCAACTGTTCCGAGGCGTTGTCGTACCCGACACCATCACCGGCAATGATGATAGGGTTTTTGGCCTGTGCAAAGCGCTCAGCCAAACGACTGATTTCATCCGGATCACCGGCGAAATTGGTCGGAATACGAGTAATACCCGGCAGCTTTTCAGGCAGGCTTGGCAAGGGTTTTGCCATCATGAATTCCCATGGAATAGATATGAAGACCGGGCCACAAGCAGGGGCTTTGGCTTCTTTGAAGGCCCTTTGCAGCACCAGTGGGAATTCGTAAGGTGTGCGCAGTTCGTGCGACCACTTACAATACTGACTGGCTAGCTCTTTGATATTGGATGAAAGCAGGGGTTCTTGTGTAACCAGCTCGTTTTGTTGCTGGCAGCAAAGAATAACCAGTGGTGTATGAGAGCGATAAGCGTTGAACAGGTTGCCAATACCGTGGGCGATACCCGGGGTGATGTGAACCACCAGTACCCCGGGTTCACCTGTCATGCGTGCAGCGCCCATAGCTGCACCCATAGCAATGTTTTCGTGTAAACATTCGACATACTCGACATTATTTTCGGCGTAGGAGGTGCCGTCGATAATGGGGATTTCATTGGTGCCAGGAACGCCAAAAATTTGGCGGATGTTGAGTTGATTGAGCGCATCGTATAAATAATCGCGCATGACGCGCGGTGGCATGTCAGACATGACTTATCCTTGTTGACAAAGGGTACAGCCCTCTCCCTGTTAATGTGATGTAAACAAAAAGTTACTTTTTGGTATTTCGACATTAGTTCAGACTTTAGTGTTCTTCAAACTTATTTGGTTAAGCTTTTAGCTGTTTCTGAATGATTTTTAAATGACATTAATGTCATTAAAATATTTACTCAAGGTTAAAGCTTTAAGAAAAAAGGGATTTGGTGGATTAGTGTGTCAAAGGTAATCGATGGGTTTAATTTTACTGATTAGTCGTTCAATAATGCAGGGGGCAAGGTTGTTAACATCGCTTCGCGCCTTGATGTTCCAATACTCATCATAATTCAGTGCTGTGTTATCATTTTAATATTATAAACGTCAGCATCCTATCTCGCTGTAGGGGCTGAGTTTGTCTTCAGTTTTATCTCTCCACCTGAAGGCTGCATCGTATTATCAGTTATTACGGTTTGGGTTTTACCCTCTTTGAAAGAAAGCCAATCGGTCGATAATAAATAATACGTTAAAGCATTATTATCTCCTGTTTTTTATTGGTATTGTTACAGTTTTTGGGCCGTTTTTCATATGTCAGTTTCTGGAGTATAAACTCATTTATTTATTGATCTTTTTAGGAGCAAGATTAAGTAATGGTAATGTTTTATTTTTAAGGGATTTTTTGGAAAGGATGTAAATTAACTATGTTGTCAAGGTGGGTTAATAAATATAAATCAGTTTTGCAGAAGAATTTCTCTTATTTCAATAACTGTTGAGTCGTGAATGTTAATGCCACATTGAGTGGTATTAACATTTGAGTATTGAAAATTGTGATTCACAGGCGGCTTTTTTCAAGCCGCCTGATTTTTCAATGAAAGGATTTGTCGCGAAGGCCACTCATCCAGCTTTTGGAAGTCAAAGACAGTGTTTATGTGTGTTCTATCGCGGAATAAACGGTTTCAGCATACTTTATTGCTGATTTCCTGTTTCCTGTTTCCTGGGGAGTTCTTCTACAGGCGGTTCAGGTTGCGTTAGTGAAGCAATCACAGAAGTGGCGCATCGTGATCCATGTTCAACAATTAGATCCAGAGCACTGGTAAATAAGAAGTTGCCGTTAGTGATTTCACCCAAGGCAAAAATGTTGGCATGTGCGAATCCTCTGTTATCAAGAACCTGATAGGTTTTATTGAGTATTTGTAACCCGCCATGGGGATGGCTGGCGGCAAGTCCAGAGTTAAAAAGGTGATGTAATAGCGGGGAGTCTGCCTGAGTCAGATCCCGTGCGTTCCCGGTTGCATACACAATGGCATCAGCTTGTGGATTAGTCTCGACGCCAACCTGATAGCTTAATTGTCCGGACTTAACAGCGTTCAACAATTTTATTGCATTCTCTTTCGGAATAGATACCCGTAGTGCCATGGCATTAGACCAGCTATCAGTGAAGAAACGCTGTTTATCTTCCTCGATCAGTTTGCGCCAGATAATATCTAATGCAGCATTGGCGCTGTAAAGAATCGCTTGCCAGCCTCTTGGCCCGTTGGCGAGTTCAATTTCTGTGCTGAGAAAGTGGTGAAAATTGGCCACTGGTGGTGTAGGGAACTGCAGCGATTCCAGTGTATCTTCATTATGTTTTCGGTAGTGGTTGAGTTCTTGCTGGAATAACCGAGCTAAATCAGCAAGCGTTAATGTTCCGAAGTTCTGCTCAATATATCCCGGGGATAAAAATCGATTTCGATGTGTCCCTTGCGTTCCCCGAACACTTGGGAAAAAACCACCTCGTGATCGGAACTGGATCTTTCCTTTATGGCCGCGTTCAAGTAGTCCAATGGCGACGTCGATAGCGCTGAGCCGGGCGCCGACGATGACAACATCGTCATTAAGGTCAATGGCACGGGTCACTGAACGCACGGGATACGGGCTTGTAAAGACTTTCGCTGAGTGCTGTTCATGCTCCATGATTTTATTATGTGTGCCGCAAGCAAGAATCACAGCATCACTGTTTAATTGATGTCCGCACTCTGTGGAAATGCTGTATCCGGTAGAGTCGGAACAAACCTCAATGGAGGAAACGGCTGCTGCAACCGTCAAAATGAAGATGTTTTTTTCGGCCGCTTGCCGGATAACCCGGTAAAACCGATCTTGCATATAGCGGCCAAATAACGCTCTGGGAGCATAGCTGGATGATTCTATGGTGAAATCTGGATAATCCGGTTGCCATTTTGACTCGTGCGCTTTGAGCCAGTGCATGAAGTCACCGGGTAGATCGGGCAGTCCGGAAATCACACCTGCCTGTGTATTAAGAAGGTTGGAATGACTATCCTCTGTATAAGCATTACCCACACCCCAGACACTTTTTTTCTCAACGACAAAAATCACAACATCCTGATTGGGTTGACAGTTCCAGTGACGAGTAAAAGCATCAAGAAAGGCCAGTGATGACGCTCCGCCGCCGACAAGGGTTAAGGTGATTCGTTTCATCATTCTATTCCTCACATGCATCAGTGGAAGTAAAAAGTAAGCTTCGTAACCCCAGCCCCAGCACTAAAACAGCTACCGAGAAAAGCAAGGCCGAATCGGTATCAAAGAACTGACTGATAAGGCCAGCCCAGAACGAACCGGTTGCCTGAGCCAGATACATGACAATCAGGTATATCGCGATAACACGCGAGAGGATTTGCCGTGGAAAAGAAGATTGAATCTCACCATTGAGCAAGGTGACTGCCATGCTCCAACTCAGCCCAAAAACCATGAGAGCAGCGAAAATGACAGTCAGATTACTGCTTAGCCAGATGGTGGCAATCGACGAGATCATCAGGCTATAACACAACCAGTAACCCTGGTGATTGTGGCGAAGTTTCAGCACAGCCGGTAATACAATAACCGTTAACAGTGCACCCAGACCTGTGGCTCCCATTAAGGTGCCTTGTCCGGCCGTGCTCTGGTTTAAGTGATACTTGGCGATATAAGGCATCATTGACCAGATCACACTGCCAGCAAAGAACAAAACGCAGGCATCGAATGTGCAGCGGCGAAACAGTCCGGAGGCAGAAATTTGTTGCCACGCATTACGAGTGGGTACAAAAGCTGGCTGGTCGGTACTGGTTGTCCGTTCGTTGTAAAACCCCCGGAAAAAATAGGCTGAAACGGCAAGCAGCATAGCCGCCGTGACTAAGTAAACCTGATAGTAAGCCAGTACAAGCAGCAATGTTCCTGCAATGGCAGGGCCGACAGCACGGGCAATATTAAAACCCAGATTGTTGAGGACAGCCGCATGTCTGATCTGGTCGCCGGGCACGGTCAGCGCAATGCCTGCCTGTGCAACGGGCATGCGGAAGACGGTTGCGACAGAGAATGCAGCTGTAACCCCAACCAGCAATGCCGGGGAAAGCAGCCCCTGCCAGGTTGCGGCTGCTAGGGTTAACGAAACCAGTCCAAGGCTGAGCTGAGCGACAGTCAGAACCAGAGGTTTGCTGAATCTGTCACCAATCTGACCCGCCAGAATGCCAAACAGCAAGAATGGTAAGGTTGCTGCGACCTGTACCAGCGAGTTGACGGCAGGGGAGGTCGACAAATGCGTTAAAGCGATTGAAGACGTTGTATTCTGAATCCAAATTGCGCCGTTACTCATGATGTTCGCCAGCCAGAAATGGCGGTACTTCGGATTTCTTGCCACAGCAATTAACTCTGCATGCATGATGTCACCTCCTCGGTCTCTGTAGACCAGATGAATTCGCTGGCAGCCCATTGCGCAATGTCGCGGAAAATCTTTTCCATACGTGCTTCGCTATCAGCTTTGACAATTACGTGAATCAGAGCATCGTTTGACATAGTCATGGCATTGTAGTGCAGTCCGGAAACTGTTCTGGATTGAAATCTGACGATTCCCTCATGTCTGAAGGGGGGATGTCCGGAACAGATCAAACGGCCTGTCTGTGGCGGAAGCTGGAATCGGCCTCCGAGCTGCCCCGGAGCCATGGCTTGCGGGCAAAGTGACTCTGAGTGGAATTCGGCATGCAAATAGGCTTCAACGACATTCACGCCGTAAGCCAGTTCAACTTCAGTGACAAGATCGTTACCACCTAACCGGCAGGCAATCTCACACAGGGTGATGTGCTGATCGTTTCCCACGAAGCATTCAATATGGAATAGGGAGTGCTCAGGAGTCGGGAAGACATGTTCGAGTAAATATCTGCTGAATTCAGTCAAAGGGCGATAAAGAGGGTTTGATTCAGACAGAGTGTACGAGCCGAGGCTTTGTCCACCAACGAAATCCATACAGTTCCCCACATATTTGGCAGGGCTGCATACAGACATTTTTCCGTTTACTACCAGACCGTCGACGTGAAAGACTTCCCCTTCAATGAAGGGTTCAATGATCATATCCGTAGGGTCAATTTCAGTACCGATTTCAGCCCAATGTTCGCAAGAGGTGACTTTGAGCGTTTGCTGGGAGCCGCGGCCAGATTTCGGCTTTATCACGACCGGGTAAGGTAACGACTGCCAATTGGCAACTTGATTGGCATCCTGTGGCATTGCGGTGACCACGCCATAACGGGCGGCGTGCTGTTTCATCAGGATTTTATCTCTGAACAGTATGGCTTGGTCAAAACGCTGTCCGGGAATATCAAGAATTTCGCGGATGTGTGCTGCTCTGAGTATGTCTCCTTCGGATAAGGCGATGACAGTTTCAATAACAGGCAGCACCCCATTATCGGTTAATTGCTGTAAAAGCGCAGTCGCTGGATGGGAAAAATAGTGATCCAATTCGATGATCACACCAAATTGAGATGTCAGTTCACTTCTGTTTTCTGCAGATAACTGTTCTGTGATTAAGATGCTGTCACCCTGAAAATACGTTTCCCGGATGCGGCGCTGAATAGATAATATAAATTTTTTACTGGATAAAATGAGAGCCGACATAACAATCCTCTGTTGTATCACCTGTTTGTTGATTTAATTGTTTTCATTTATAGCAATCAAATAGATTCAATAACCAATAAATAATATTTCTGTGGTTCATCAATCTGTATGCTCGAAAGGGATACTTGCTCATTCAACGCTGAAATGGAATCACTGCGGTACTTATATATGCAACCGTGTGATCATGATCGGCTTACATGAAAGGTTGACAGTGTTTATTGGTGGATTGGTGTCTCTGAACTGATGATTTTTCTCTGTCTCAATGGTGGGGTTATTTACTCCCTGGACTAACAGGTTACGGTGTGAGAGAGCAAATAATTGCTGTTAAGGCCAATGTAAAAGTGGGTTGACAGAGTGATTACTATTAATCATAGGCATATGTGCCACTACTGATTTTCTACGTGTAGGTCATTGATGATTCATGATATTTTATTCATAACAAAATAGAGAATGGATAAAGTGAAGTGAGAGTGTCATGGTAGCATCGATTCTGCTGGCAGGAATTATTCAGAGTATTGTGCTCGGCGTTTATTTAGCAATGAAAAGTAAAGAGCAGCATGTGTTTTGGTTGCTGGCGGGCATCCATTTTTGCTTTGCGCTGGATCTTTCTCTAAACCTTGCCTGGCATCAAGTCTGGTTGACATCCCGCATGAATATGATGTGGCCGCTGCTCTATCCAGTGCTGTTTTTCCTTTTTATTCGTCTGTGTTTAACCCAAAGACCGCTCACTCGCCGGGATACGGTGCATTTGTTACCGCTAGCTGCGCTTAGCTTGTTATGTGCGGACTTGCTTTTTGCGCCAGGTGAGACTGTGCTCACGGCTAGGCATCACTTCTCTGGCATCCTGCTGATTGTTTTCTACCTGGGCTATTGCCTGGCAAGTATCCGGTTTGTGTGGCGTTATCAGTCACGGCAACCACTGTTTCAGGCTAAGCTATCTAACGCAAATTTGCTTGTGTTGTGGGGGATATGCACCAGTCTGATTTTGGCTCTGGTCATGGTGATACCACAGGTTATATTGGATACGCATTTGCCTTTACCTTATCTGACAGTGTCTTTGCTTCTGTTCGTCATTACCTGTTGCCTGCTTATCCAACCAAAGCTGATGAATTTTGACGTGATGGTGGAATTGCCTGACGAGGAAGCGGATAGCCAACCTGATGGTGTAATGGCGGCCCTGAGTCAGACGGTCCTGATGCTGATGGATGAAAAACACTACTATCTGAAGCCGGAGATAAGCCTGTCGTCGTTGGCCGGGGAAATGGGTGTGAAACCTTATTTGCTGACACAGGTGTTGAATCAGACAATGGGGATCAAGTTTTATGATCTGGTCAACCAGCGACGTATTACACATGTTTGTGCACTGATGGAAAAACGCCCTTCAAGCGCAGTGCTGGAACTGGCATTTAAATCTGGTTTTAACTCGAAATCTACATTTAACGCGGCATTTAGAAAATATCAGCAGTGTACACCATCGCAGTACAGGACTCGGCTTAAAGGTGCGAATTAGCCAATTCGGACGTCTGATTCCCGTATCCGGACGCTTTATTCTCCAATCTTCTTATTCTGGAGGTCCAGAAAAAGGAGAAAGTCATGATGTTAAAACTACTTTGCAAGACAGGCTTTATTACTGTGTTAGCGGGGCTGACGGGTTGTAATTCAGACGATTATGACAGTAAAAATACGGCGTATACTCATGGTTATCCTGCGCCAGATGGTCCTTATCGGGTCGGGGTGGCAGCCTTTGATGTGTTGGATGCCGGATTGGACGGTATGAGCCCGATCCCGAATCAAACGCGTCGCCTGCCCATCAAAGTGTATTACCCAACGAAACACAAAAACGGAACATATCAATCTTACTTCGATAGATGGGGTCATCAGGTCGGCTATCTTGACCGGGTACGGCCGAAAGACGTGCCTGTTCATCCCAACCAATTTAAATTGGACGAACTCGCTTCCTGGTCTCAAGTTAATGTTGCGATTGCACCGGCGGCATCGGGAAGTGGCTGGCCGATACTCTTCTATTCTCATGGCGCGTTTTTATTTGAGGTTGATAACACTGAGCTTTTGGAAGATCTCGCCAGTCGTGGTTATGTTGTTGTATCCATTAATCATACCTACATTTCGGGAGTCGCCAGTTTTCAGGATGGCAGCTCAGTGGGCACTTATTTGCCCTCTGATGCTAAAGACGTGGGAACGGATAAAGGCTTTGCGTATTTTGATCAGGTTGTTGCACCGCAGATTACACATGACGTTATCTCTGTCTATCAGTGGTTATCCAGACATTCTGAACGGTTTGATGATCAGTTGGATGAAAGCCGTATCGGGACTCTGGGGTACAGTCTGGGCGGATCGGCTGCCATGAACAGCTGCGCCGAAATGCCGGACTGTGTGGCCAGTGTCAACATGGATGGTCTGCTGCTGGGGGATGTTCGTACACAGCCACTCAATAAACCTTTATTGCTGTTGCAAACCCCAAAACAAGTGCTTGCTCAGGCGTTTGAAGACAATGGACATGAGACATACCTGCTGACTGTCGCCAATACGAATCACCGGGATTTTATGGATCAAAACCGCTGGGTGGTTGGCTATCGATCAGGGATTGATGGCGATCTGATGCACGCGATTGTGAAACAAAGTGTGGGGACTTTCTTTGACCGTTATCTGAATGATACCGAGATTGAATGGCCGGAGTCTGATGCCGTAACGATTCAAGTAAAATAAGCACGGAAGTCAGTGGTGTTATAAAAGAAGCCACATCAGAACCGCTCACCGTTGGGCGGTTTCTGATGGTATTCACTTCCGGTCGTGCGCCGGAGATGCCCGTTCAGGGGCATCTACTCTGTGCAGACAGAACTGGCATTGAGTGAAACTTTACATGTGTTGTGCTGAGGCTGATGCCAGTAACGATTGTCAAAAGCAGCGTTGCAGCCGGCATCTTCCATCAATGCCACATCACCGTCGCACAACAACATCACGGCATGATCGCCCTGAATGTCTAATATCATCTGATACTCGTTGAGTTTAGCCAGTTTGTCGGGTGCTGAAGACATGGCGTTTGCGATGATTTGTTCATCCGCCAGATTGTTTATCTCGCCAAACTTAATTTCTCCATCTACTGCTTGCGCGACATCTTTTAGGATTGACGCCAGGTCGTACATTGCTTCGTCGGAATACTCTGCCTGAGCGGAGCATGACGTTATTGCCATCAACAAAGCGAGCTTGATTAACAGTTTCATAATTTTTCCCATGCGGTTAATACACCGTTTTCACATTGGCCAGTATCAAGGTTCCAGTCCTTAAAGAAGTCTGTGGGCCCATTTTCAAAGACAGCCTCAGCCGTTTTCTCCCAAAACAATTGGATGGTCGACACGGCCCGCTCAAATACCTCGTCATAGTGTTGGATGCCATGCGGGGTTTGTAATTCTGCGATGAATTCACGATTTACTTCTTCTGAAAGCGGGTAAGTCAGGCCTTGCGAAGAGGCAACATGTCGAGCCCAGGCAAAAAGTTTGTGGGACTCTTCTGCGTTATTAACCACGAATTGAAAACCGTGATGCCAGCGGTTAATGTCTGGCGGACACTCTTGAGCGTAGTGAGGGTAAATCGCGACCAGGGCAGTCTGCCAGACATCATGAATGATCAGATCGATGGAATCTTCATTGCTATCATCCACGCAGCTACCAATATTTTCTTTCACTCGGTCTGCGAGGCCAATGTTCCCTAAATTCATGACCTTATACCAAATATAAGTATCCTGATGCATTTCGCAGATCCGGTGATCTTTGGCGTTCTCACTGTAAGGGCCAACCTTCAGCTCAACAACCGGGTGGATGGTGATATCCGCAGCGACATGAGCAACAAATCCACATAACCAAGCAAATGCTTTTTCTTGGTTGCGCTCGTCCAGTCTTTTGGTGAGATCAATCAGGGTAGCAATGAATTTACCTACCTTGTTGTAGTGCATCTCATCTGCCCATTTATTTTGAGCATGATTTCCGACTGCAAGGTAGGGGTAATCTGGGCTGACACACCCAAACTCTAAAAACGCTTTGTATTGAGACAGCGTTTTCTTCACGTGTTTCGGAACGTTCAGCTTTCTGAGCGCAGTATTCTCAGAGGCTTTATTGACTGCTGATATATGAGCAAATGCACCAGGCATAATCTTCTCCATTCATATGGCTGGAGAGATTGTAGACGGTGTGAATGAATAATTATGCGATCTGATTCATACAATGACAGTGTGGTTCTGTCGCGATTTGGTGTGATTTAGTGCTTTTTTCTGTGTTTCTCTTTCCGTATATTGTGCGTCGGCTAACCAGTGTACGGGTTTCTGGTCATCCCGAGAGAATGTTGACATCGGATCATTGGTTTGCAGCAGTTGTGTTGCTGAGTTGAGCAGTTCCCCGGGTGTAAAGCGAGGAGAGAAAGAAAGTGTTGGGTATTGAAAATTTATGGCTGTTCGTTGTCTCCGGCTTGTTACTGAATATGATTCCCGGCCCTGACTCGTTGCTGATTGCCGGACGAGCGGCAACGCAGGGGTTTAAAGCAGGCTCGGCGGCTGCGCTTGGGATAGGGACGGGAACAATGATTCACATTGTCGCCGCGGCATTGGGTTTATCCGCCGTGCTGGCTTCTTCCGCGACTGCATTTACTGTGGTCAAAATACTGGGTGGGGCCTACCTCATTTACATGGCAATCAGTATGCTCAGAAGCAGCAGTGCTGACGGTAACACTGAGGTAATGCAAAAGCCAAAGGCATCGCTAAAGCGAATTTACTATCAGGGATTCATCACCAACCTGTTTAACCCCAAAATTGCTGTTTTCTTTCTGGCATTTATGCCGCAGTTCATCTCTGCATCCAGCGACAATAAGGCATTGGCATTTATTGTGCTGGGACTAATTTTTAACGTGAACGGCATGTTATGGTGCCATCTGATTGCCTGGGCATCGTCTTCACTCAGCAATAAATTGTCCGTTAGCATCACGACTAAGAAATGGCTGTCCAGAGTCACCGCTAGCTTATTTGGTGTGTTTGGGATCAGGTTGTTGCTCACTTCACAAAGCTAACCGGTATGAAGCAGAGAAGCCTGAAGAATCTTTCTGAGGGTTATAAACAATAAAGCGAGGCCATAAGCCTCGCTTCGTTTTACTTCGTCATCAGGATTGATCAATCCTCGATGTAGTTCTCAATGCCAGGGCAAGAACAGATCAGGTTACGGTCACCGAAGACGTTATCGACACGGTTGACGGTTGGCCAGTATTTGGCGCCTTTACTGTGTGCGGATGGGTAGCAAGCCAGCTCACGGCTGTAAGCGTGGGTCCATTCGGCATCCATCAGATCAACCTGAGTATGCGGTGCATTGACCAATGGGTTGTCTTCCAGCGTCCACTCACCAGCCTGAACACGGGCGATTTCCTGACGGATGGCAATCATGGCATCGCAGAAGCGATCCAGCTCGGTCAGATCTTCCGACTCGGTCGGTTCAATCATCAGGGTGCCGGCGACCGGGAAAGACATGGTCGGCGCGTGGAAACCATAGTCCATCAAACGCTTCGCGACGTCTTCTTCCGAGATACCAGAGGCTTCTTTCAGCGGACGGATGTCGATAATGCATTCGTGTGCAATACGGCCTTGAGTACCGCGGTACAGTACAGGGTAGTGATCACGCAGGCGTTCCATCACGTAGTTAGCGTTCAGAATGGCCAGCTTAGTAGCCTGAGTCAGTCCTTCCGATCCCATCATCGCGATGTAGGCATATGAGATAGGCAGGATAGACGCTGAACCCAGCTCGGCAGCAGAAACGGCGTACTGAGCACCTTCGGTTGCTTTCACTGATTCAACGTGGCCTGGCAGGAATGGTGCCAGGTGTGATTTCACACCGATAGGTCCCATGCCCGGACCACCGCCGCCATGCGGGATACAGAAGGTTTTGTGCAGGTTCAGGTGAGAAACGTCCGAACCGATAAAGCCAGGGTTGGTCAGGCCAACCTGTGCGTTCATATTGGCACCGTCCAGATACACCTGACCGCCTGCGGCGTGAACCAGTTCGCACACTTCACGTACCGCTTCTTCGTACACACCGTGAGTAGACGGGTAGGTGATCATGATGCACGACAGATTATCGCGGTGTTTTTCAATTTTCGCTTTCAGATCTTCGACATCGATGTTGCCGTTGGCATCACAGCCAACCACCACAACTTTCATCGACACCATGGCTGCAGAAGCCGGGTTAGTACCGTGCGCCGAACTAGGGATCAGACACACGTTACGGTGGCTGTCGCCATTGGCCGCGTGGTAGCGTTGAATGGCAATAAGACCGGCGTATTCACCCTGTGCGCCAGAGTTAGGCTGCAGGGAGAAGGCATCGTAGCCGGTGATTTCACACAGCATTTCAGACAGCTTGCTCGCCAGTTCCTGATAACCCTGAGTCTGATCGGCCGGTGCAAACGGGTGCAAGCCGCCAAATTCAGGCCAGGTAACAGGGATCATTTCTGCTGCGGCATTGAGCTTCATGGTGCAGCTGCCCAGCGGGATCATGCCGTGGGTCAGAGAATAGTCTTTGTTTTCCAGTTTCTTCATGTAACGCATCATCTGCGTTTCACTGTGGTACTGGTTAAACACAGGGTGAGTCAGGAACTCTGTGGTGCGGCGACAGCTTTGCGGAATAGCGGCAAATTCGTCAGCGGCAATATCGTCTGTGAAAGCAGTGGCTTTCAGTGCCTGACCGGTGAAGATCTCCAGCAGTTCTTCGACGTCAGTGACTTTGGTGGTTTCATCCAGGCTGACACCCAGCTTGTCGCTGTATTTGCGCAGGTTGATACCGGCAGCCAGTGCTTTCTTGTAGATAGCATCGGTTTGTTTTCCTGAGTTGATGGTCACAGTATCGAAGAAGGTATCGTTCACCAGTTCCAGACCAGCGTTACGCAGACCAGCAGCCAGAATCGCCGTCAGGTGGTGAACGCGGCGACCGATGTTACGCAGACCTTCCGGGCCATGGTACAGCGCATAGAAGGCTGCCATATTGGCCAGCAGCGCCTGAGCGGTACAGATGTTAGAAGTCGCTTTTTCGCGGCGGATATGCTGCTCACGAGTCTGCATTGCCATCCGCAGCGCCTGATTGCCTTTGGCATCTTTTGAAACACCGATGACACGGCCTGGCATGGTACGTTTGTGCTGATCTTTGGTTGCCATGAAACCGGCATGCGGGCCACCAAAGCCCATTGGTACGCCGAAGCGTTGTGCACTACCGATAACAACGTCAGCACCCATTTCGCCCGGCGCTTTCAGGATAGTCAGTGCCAGCAGATCGGAAGCAACCGCAACCAGTGTTTTCCTGGCGTGTGCTTTTTCAATGATGTCAGTCAGGTCGGCAATAGCACCTGTTGTGCCCGGGTATTGAACCAGCGCACCGAATACGTCGTGGTTGTCCAGCTCTTCAGCTTGGCCACGGATGATCTCAATACCTATGTATTCTGCACGGGTCACGACCACGTCGATGGTTTGCGGGTGCAGGTCGGTAGAGATGAAGAAGGTTTTGCTCTTGCTCTTGCTGGCACGCTGACACAGGGTCATGGCTTCTGCGGCTGCAGTGGCTTCGTCCAGCAGGGAGGCATTCGCCAGTTCCATGCCTGTCAGATCCATGATCATCTGCTGGTAGTTCAGCAGTGATTCCAGGCGGCCCTGAGAAATTTCTGGCTGATACGGTGTGTAAGCCGTATACCAGCCCGGATTTTCCAGCACGTTACGCAGAATGACATTCGGCGTTAAGGTGTTGTAGTAACCCTGACCGATGAAACTGCGGTTGATGACGTTCTTACGGGCAACAGTCTTCAGCGCAGACAGCATGTCTGCTTCGCTTTGCGGCTGATCCAGCTTCATCGCCTCTTTCAGACGGATGGAAGCCGGTACAGTTTCTTCAATCAACTTGTCGATGCTGTCGGCGCCAATGGTCTGCAGCATTTTTGTCTGCTGTGCGTCATTTGGGCCGTTGTGACGGGCAGCGAAAGCTTTGTCGTCACTGAGTGCATGTAAAAGGTTCATGTCGGTCATGGTTCTTTCCTGAACAGTTACTACACATTGCCAGTGGATGTCTGGGCAATGGCGAGAATCATCTTGGGTTGGAAAAACGGCTTTCATGTTGAAAGCCGTGGTGTTCCATTACTCTTCGATAGCTGCCTGATATTGGTCAGCATCGATCAGTTTGCTCAGTTCTTCAACGTCAGCAATCTTGATTTTAGCAATCCAGCCGCCTTCGAACGGTGCTTCATTGATCAGTTCCGGGCTGTCACTCAGTTCTTCGTTGATCTCAACGATTTCGCCTGTTACCGGGGCATAGATGTCAGAGGCCGCTTTCACAGATTCAACCAGAGAGAAAGACTCACCGGCTTCGGTGCTGTCGCCAACGTCTGGCAGGTCTACGAAAACCACGTCACCCAGCAGGCCCTGAGCGTGGTCAGTGATACCCATAGTGATAGTACCGTCGCCGTTGTCGCGTACCCACTCGTGGCTTTCAGTAAACTTTAGGTTGCTCATTTAAATCTCCTCGCGCAATGTTTCTGCATCTTTGTTATTTGTGAGGGCAGGCGGGAATCGAAACTGCCTGCCGACCATTTTCTTTCATATTAAAATGAAGTTACTGGTACAGCGGGAAGCGGCTGCACAGTTTCTGTACCTGCTGCTTCACGCGTTGTTCTGTTTCGTTGTTATTGTCCGGACTGGCTGCCAGGCCATCCAGCACATCGCCGATCCACTCACCGATTTGCTTGAATTCGGCTTCGCCAAAGCCACGGCTGGTTCCAGCCGGTGTACCGAGGCGGATACCTGATGTCACCATCGGCTTTTCAGGATCAAACGGGATACCGTTCTTATTACAGGTGATACCGGCACGTTCCAGCGCCTCTTCCACCTGATTACCTTTCAGGCCTTTCGGGCGCAGGTCAACCAGCATCAGATGGGTATCAGTACCGCCTGTGACAATGTCACAACCGCGTGTCTGCAGCGTCTCTGCCAGCACCTTGGCATTGTTGATCACATTTTTGATGTACAGCTTGAATTCGGGTTCCAGCGCTTCACCCAGAGCAACAGCTTTACCGGCAATGACATGCATCAGCGGGCCGCCCTGAAGGCCTGGGAACACGGCAGAATTGATCTTCTTATTAATGTCTTCGTGGTTGGTCAGAATCATACCGCCACGAGGGCCACGCAGTGTTTTGTGCGTTGTTGTGGTGACAACATGCGCGTGCGGCAGGGGTGACGGGTGTTCACCGGCTGCAATCAAACCTGCGATGTGCGCCATATCTACCATCAGATAGGCTCCGACTTCATCGGCAATGGCGCGGAATTTCTCGAAATCCACCTGACGCGGAATTGCAGAACCGCCGGCAATGATCATTTTGGGTTTGTGCTCAAGTGCCAGCTCGCGCACCTGATCGTAATCAATATCGCAACTGCCCTGACGTACGCCGTACTGAACGGCGTTGAACCATTTGCCCGACAGGGCAGGGCGCGCACCGTGAGTCAGGTGACCGCCGGCATCCAGAGACATCCCCAGAATGGTATCGCCCGGCTGCAGCAGTGCCAACATGACAGCGCCGTTTGCCTGTGCGCCCGAGTGCGGTTGAACGTTGACGTATTCACACTGGAAAAGCTGTCTGGCGCGCGCAATGGCAATACGCTCAACTTCATCAACATGCTCACAGCCACCGTAGTAACGGCGTCCTGCGTAGCCTTCGGCGTATTTGTTGGTCAGGCAGGTGCCCTGAGCTTGCATGACGGCTTTGGAGACGATGTTCTCAGAGGCAATCAGCTCAATTTGCTGATTCTGGCGGTTCAGCTCTGCGGCAATACCGGCATTCACTGCGCCATCAACCTCGGCAAGGTTGGTTGAGAAGAACATTTCCAAGTCGTGGTTTTGGTATGAAGCTTTCATTTCACGTTATCCTCAATTCGCGCTCTGAACCGGTTCGTGCTGTTCGGTATATCGGTACGCAGAGCGGTATATGTCGTTATGTCTCGTTGTTATCGCTTCCCTGGCTTAAGCGAAGCACAGAAGTGCATTTGCCTAACAAGTGCGTTACATACGTTTCTATTGATAACGGATCAAACCAGAATTTCCAATAGTGGATTATTGTTCACTTTAGTGGTCGCAATCTTACGCAAACGTTTGCTTCTTGTCATGTAAATTTCTATGATAGGGACCATCTTTTCGGTATTAATCTGGCAGAAATGTGTGTCAGCTCTAATTCTTTTTAGTGGCTGACACCAGTGGTAATGCACTCTAGTGGCCGATTGCGCTGCTTTTTACGTTGTCATTGTAATGATATCAGCGGTGGAAAATCTGAGTGTCTGTTATTGGGAAAAGCGTCAGACTTTACCTTGTGTTTCCTATTGGAAACTTTATTTCAAATATGTTGTATAGGTCATGGTTTTGTCTTTGACTGGCTTCCCACTTGTTAACGGCTTGTGTAAGAATGACTGAAAGACGTGCCTCGGAGGGCAAAATGAGTAGTGATGAACAGCAAGTGGATCCGTATCCATCACTGACTGTCGCCAGGGAACGGGAGTCAGAGAATATTGAACCGTTGCAGTTAGGCAAGCGGTTGAAAGACATACGTATGGCTCATGGTCTGACATTGGAAGAGGCCAGCAAGCGTACCGGTTTGGCGCGTTCAACCTTGTCTAAGATTGAGAATGAACAAATCTCGCCGACCTTCCAGGCGATGCAGAAATTGGCCACCGGATTACAGATAGATATTCCGCAATTGTTTGCGCCGCCCAAGCAGCTGGTTGCAACCGGGCGGAGAGATATCACTCGACAGGGCGAAGGCAAGCCACATCCCACTACGACCTATGAGCATGAATTGCTGGCGACCCAGTTACGCAATAAGAAAATGATGCCCTTTAAGTCGCGGGTTCGTGCTCGTCATTTTGACGATTATTCCGACTGGATCCGGCATGACGGCGAAGAGTTTTTACTTGTGCTGTCCGGCAAAATTACTTTTTTTTCTGAGTTCTATGAACCGGTACGCCTGAGTGAAG
Organism: Photobacterium sp. 2_MG-2023; assembly: GCF_030547675.1. Classification (NCBI taxonomy): domain Bacteria; kingdom Pseudomonadati; phylum Pseudomonadota; class Gammaproteobacteria; order Vibrionales; family Vibrionaceae; genus Photobacterium; species Photobacterium sp. 2_MG-2023. Next base: position 116,958 of record NZ_JAUOQQ010000013.1, on the reverse strand, counting down.
GTGATTCAGTGTACTACGATGCCACCATGGGGCACATGCTGGTTTCGGTCAGTGATGAAGACGCACTTATTCTTTGGGTGACAGCGTCATAACCGTCGCGTTATCGCGGTAACAGACACAATGACAGAGGGATGAAACACAGCCTCTGTCGCACTTTGAGAACGGCTAGGTTGAGAGATAAGAAACTTTATCTACTATTGGAAACAGAGATACAGTTTATCTGCCTGCTAGCAACATCTACACGTGACAGGTTAAGTCAATCTGCCACAGAAATTGATGCAACAGCCGCTGTGCGGTGAATGGAGTAAATATCAATGTCTCAGGATCTTCTTGTTACACCTTTGCATGCCCTTCACATTGAGATGGGTGCCAAAATGGTTCCGTTTGCAGGTTACGACATGCCAGTGCAATACGCGCTGGGCGTGCGTAAAGAGCATATCCATTGCCGTGAATCAGCCGGTTTGTTTGATGTTTCCCACATGGGTCAGCTGCGTTTACATGGCGAAAATGCGGCGAAAGCCCTGGAAACACTGGTCCCTGTCGACATCATCGATCTGCCGGATGGCAAGCAGCGTTATGCTTTCTTTACTAACGAAAACGGTGGCATCTTAGATGATCTGATGGTGACCAATTTCGGTGATCATTTGTTTGTTGTGGTCAATGCGGCGTGTAAAGATCAAGACATTGCACACATTCAGGCGCACCTTCCTGCTGATGTGACGCTGGAAATTATTGACGATCGTGCGTTGCTTGCTCTGCAAGGCCCGAAAGCGGACGAGGTGCTGGCGCGTCTGAATCCTGCCGTCAGCGATATGCTGTTTATGGATGCCACTAAACTGGAACTGCTGGGCGCAGAATGCTATATCAGCCGTTCTGGATACACAGGTGAAGATGGTTACGAAATTTCCGTGCCGTCAGATAAGGCGGAAGAGCTGGCGCGTACATTGCTTGCCTACGGAGAAGTTGAGTGGATTGGTCTGGGTGCACGAGATTCACTGCGCCTTGAGTGTGGCCTGTGCCTGTATGGCCATGACATTGATACCACTACTACGCCGGTAGAAGCCAGCTTGTTATGGGGTATCAGTAAGCCTCGCCGTGCTGATGGTGAACGTGCGGGTGGATTCCCCGGCGCAGAACTGATTCTGAATCAGATTGCGACTAAAGATGTAGCCCGCAAACGTGTTGGTTTGATTGGTCAGTCGAAAGCGCCAGTGCGTGAAGGCAGCAAGCTGTTTGATGCTGACGATAATGAAATCGGCATTGTGACCAGCGGTACGTTTGGGCCGACGAAAGAAGCCCCGGTTGCTATGGCTTATGTAAAAACTGAGCTCGCCACGATTGGTACTGAGATTTTCGCTGAAGTTCGTGGGAAGAAACTGCCAATGACAGTGGAGAAAATGCCGTTCGTACCACAGCGTTATTACCGTGGTTAATGGTTGCTGTCAGCAGTGAAGCTTGTTGATAAAAATGGAAAGGAGCGCAATGCGCTCCTTTTTTCATTTCGTAAACATCAGCAGGGGGAACTGAGGACGTTTAGCGCTCAATCTCAGCCATCAATCATTTTGTAGGCTGAGGTAAACATCAGGCTGAAGCCCTCTTGCGAAATTTCCTGCGGGGTCAGTTCAGCAGCTTCCAATCGACGGTAACATTCATTCAAAGCAGCAATCACACGTTCCTGTTCTTGCTTATTCAATATTTCAGCGTTCATTCTTTTCTCTCTTTCTTTTTTTTGTTTTGAGTGATGACTGGTTCGCCACATGTGGTTAGTGAGTCATTGACAGAAAACGCTGTGGATGCACTTTGTTACTGGATGGGGCACAAAGTTCGTTACAGCTTTTCCGGTTAACTAGACCTTTCAACTGTGTCTATGTTTCCAGCTTAATCAAGCTGTGGCGGGATAATGTCAGGAAAAGGTAAAACCTAAAGCCGGCAGAGCGACTTTAGGTAACACATTAATAACGTGTATTTAAATCGTGCAACTTATTCAAAAATGCCTGAATCTGGGTTTCGTTGTTGTGGTGAAAATCTGTCGTTGTCTGGTTAATGACTGTGTCTGGATCTTCGTTCAGGGTATGAAAGTGATAAGTGTTGTGAAAGTTAACATCAACACTGACATTACCGTCTGACAGGCTGACGCTGTAACCGTCGTAACTCTCTGTACAGGTAATATCATCGAGCTGCTTGCCGTTTTCGACGGGTGTTCCCAGCGTTTTTATCTTTTCATAGGCGGTTAGTAAGGCGCGAACATCAACGCTGTTTTTCATGATGGCCTCCGGTTGGATGTACCCCTCATGCTTTAAATTTAGGTGCTTGGTCAACCCTTGCAAGCTTTATTGGTGTTTGATTAATCCAGATCAACTCAGGTTGTAACAATTTCATTACATGGTGCTGTTAATCTGGATAAACACTGGCAGGACTATTTCTGAGCTGGGGTAGTGACCTTCGATAAGGTGCATGATAATTTGAGGAAAGTCGCAATAACAAAACGGAATTTCACAGATGTTCAAGCAGCTTACTGAAGCACAACTCGATCCAATTTTATCCCTGACACAAATGTTCCGCGAGGATGCCCGTTCTGAGAAGATGGATTTGGGCATCGGTGTATACCGCAACAGCCAAGGTGAAACGCCAATTATGCAGGCGGTATTTCAGGCTGAGCAGCGTCTGTTGGAAACACAGAAAACCAAAGCGTATGTTGGGTTAGCGGGCGATGAAGTCTTCAATCAGGCAATGATGGATTTACTCATTAAAGATACCTCTGCTTATCAGCGTGCTGCTGCGGTACAGACCCCGGGCGCCAGTGGCGCACTGCGTATGCTGGCCGATCTGATGTATCTGGCTCAACCAGACACAACCGTGTGGATTTCAAACCCCAGTTATGTCAACCACAAGCCGGTAATGGAAGCGGCTGGCCTGAAAGTGAAGTTTTATCCGTACTTCGATACCGCAACCAAACAAGTTAACAGCGAAGCTATGCTGGCAGAGCTGGCGAAAGCCGGCCCTAAAGATGTGGTATTGCTGCATGGTTGCTGCCATAACCCGACCGGTGCGGACATTTCATTTGATGACTGGAAGGCAATCACTGAGCTGGCAAATAAAAATGGTTTCCTGCCTTTTGTTGATATCGCTTATCAGGGATTTGGTGACGGGCTGGAGCAAGATGCTGCCGGTTTACGCCATCTGGCTGACAATGTGGAAGAAATGATTGTTGCCACTTCCTGCTCAAAGAATTTTGGTTTGTACCGTGAACGTACAGGCGCGGCGATTATCATCAGTGATTCCCTGAAAGAAGCTCAGAAGGCCAAGGGCAGAATTCTGCAGCTGGCGCGTGCTTCTTATACTATGCCACCTGATCATGGTGCAGCTCTGGTGGCGACTGTCCTCAATGATGACTCTCTGACCGCCACCTGGAAAAGCGAGCTGACGGACATGAACCAGCGTTTGCGACGTCTGCGGGCGGGTTTGACTCAGGCTGTGCGGGACAATGGCTCCGATGCGTTTGATTTCATTGAAAAGCATAAAGGGATGTTTTCCGTCACAGGTTTAAGTCAGGAGCAAATTATTCAGTTACGTAATGAATTCGGTATTTATGCTGTTGGTGACGGCCGGATTAACATTGCGGGTTTACAGGAGCAGAAACTGGATTACCTGGCAAAAGCGTTACTGAGTGTCAGCCGCTGATCGATGGGTTAAAACTTCACTCAGGCAGACAGGCAGAAGGAGCACTCAGGTGCTCCTTTTTGATGTCACCTCTGAACCAGTGCCAGCCGCGATAGCGATGGTTTCAACAGCATAGTTTCAATGGCAGGGTTTCAAAGACAGGTTTTTTATTGATCAGGAAACACAAACTCAGCCTGGACTGGGTAATGATCTGACAGATCGCTGTAATAGCCATTATGCCAATATTCACCTTCCGGCAGTGGCCATTTACCTTTCAGGTAATGCCAGTACCATTGTTCATCAGCTTGCAGCTTCACCACTTTCATCGCCGCCGGTACTGTAGGTTGCAGATAGTGTTGGTGCCAGAGTACATAATCCAAAGTATCGTTGTAGTTGAGTGAGTATCCGTCTCTGTACGCACCTGATTTTGTGACCCAATTGTATTTGGCAGAGAAGCTGCCGGTGCTCGGTTCGGGAAAGAACAGATGGCTTTGTGTCGTTGCCAGCATGTCTGCAATCTGATCCTGGCGGCTCCATTCCACATTCAGATCGCCTGCAATAATAACGGGCTCTGAGGTCGGAATAGCTTGTGCTGAAATGAAATTCTGCATTTCAGTCAGTTGGGCCATACGCACCGGGTGTTCTTTATCCGGGTTGTCAGTACTGGATTGCAGATGTGTACCAAGCAGATGGAAGCGCTGACCATTCTTGTCAATTTCGACGTAGGCAAAACCTTTGTTGGAATAATAATCCCAGGTGCTGTTGTCGCTGGTGTGATAAACATGTGCTTTTTGGCTCACAATGGGGTAGCGGGACAAAATAGAGACGCCGCCACGCACAACCACAATAGAGTTAGAACAATCGCCTGTTAATGCATCCCATCCCCGACCGCTGCAATCTAAGCCCACAACCGGTGTTTGATATGGATAAAGCGACGCCAGTTCATTAAGCATGACTTCGGAATCTGGGTTGAAAGCTTCATTGATGATCAGCACATCGGGAATGTTCTCCAGGGCAGAAATCGCAGCGGGTATCCGCTGGGCGCGATTGGTCTGATCCCAATCGCCGAAAGACAGTAGCAGCGTGTTGTACGCCATGACGTTTAACGATTCTGCCTGAGTGAAGGATGACAACAATAATAAAGTTGTTCCTATCGTTTTTTTCATCGAAAGTGTCCTTGTTGATTAATTAAAGAGAATCATTCTCCCGATGAAATAATAGGTACAGTTATGTTAAGGAGTTGTTGCTTCAAGATGAAAGTTAACGCTAACCAGCAGAAAAATAAGAATATTTGAGAAATAACTCGAAAAAATGAAATTTAGCCAGCAGAAATTACTGGGCTGAAATCTGGCTGGCAGCAGGTGTAGAAGGGTAAACAGCAATGGCGCGGTGGATCAGTCTGTACCGGCAAGGAAAGCACAGACTGACGGGCTTAACATAACCACAAACTTTCCGACTTATCAGACGCTTGCTGAATGAGCCAACTTGTCATGGCAGCGACAAGTTCATCATGATTTGGCAGCGGAAGCGCACAGATATCGCTGATTAAGGTGTCGTTCGGGGTGTCCGGGTTAGTAAACAGCATACCGCAGGCTGCAGGTTTACCTTGATAGAAACCCACGAACAGTTGAGCCGGCCCGTCGGTTTCCAGCATGATTTGCGTCAGAAACTCTATGACAGCTTCAGACTCTTCATCTTGCCATTGGCTGGCATGAACCAAAGAAAATCGGATAGTGAGAGGGTGGCAATCGACAGGGTAGACACTCAACAGATCTGAAGGCAAAGCGAAATCAGAGGCTTGAACCGAATTGGCTGTCAGTTCGTTATGCGCGGTGTTGTAAAGGGCGAGACCCTGTTTGCTGAGTGCTGTGGGAAACTCAGCGTCCGTAATATGACTGGCCATCCAGACATTTTTTTGTGCGAGCAAGTGTGTGATTTGAGAATGCATATCGTCGATTTCTGCTGGATTCAGCCTCAACGATACATGAAACAGGCAAAAGAAGGTATGTTAAATTTTTACAATTCCGCTGATTCAGCGTGAGTCAGGAATCAGTGCTTATCAAAGTAGTCCTTATTCCTGATGTATTTGTGCATATAGTGGTAGGTAATAGGGCGTAATATCCAGCTCACCAGTGATTTGTAGAGTCTGACTGGTGTCGAGATGTTGTCGTAGATCTTCTCGTTATGCAGCCAGAGCATTTTCCCTACATGCCAGTGCATCAGAGGGATGGCTGGCAGAAAGGTGACAATGTCCAGATCGCAGCAAATCCGGTAGGTGCAGTGATGGTAACTGTAGGCTTTTTTGAAGCTCCAGAAACCGGCCGCCGGTTGCCCGAAAGTCACAACCCGTTTGATAGCGTCAGGAAACTCTTTGCCCAGCCTTTCCACTGTCAGTACCGCCATGGCGCCACCAGAGGAATGGCCGGTAAAAGACACCTTTTTTCCGTTGCTGATTAAGGGTAACAGGGTTGAGCGAATCTGCTGGTAGAGCGATTCATCCTGGAAATGCTCAGCATCGGCGGCTTGCAGATAATCAATTTCTTGTGAAGCCGACATGGAGGGGAACGCCTCTGCGTACCGATTTGTGTCTATTTTACTTTTCTGTTCCAGAAGAGAGTGATAGCCCCAGTGGACATGATAAGGCTTATGTCTTCCTGGCAGCTTTTGCGGAAAACACGCAAAGTTGAGTAGCCAGTCCCACAGGTTTTGCGATCCTTTGAACACGACTATGGCTTCATTCTGCTCTCCCCAGAGTACCCGGATAATGGTTCGCCCCCATCTGTCGGTAATATCTCGCCGGCCTGCCGGGTCAAAGCCATACTGAGTATGGTCAAAGTCAGCCGGATAAGCCTGTCGGCATAAAATGGCGTAGCGTTCGTACTGATAGCGTTTAAGTTTCTTCATACAGTCGGCAAATTGGTGCTTCTGTGTGTGATGACTCCCCTGAGGCTAGCGGGTTAACATCGCAAATTCATGACAATATGACAGTTACATTTTGGTGTAACGTTTCTCTCAAGTTTCTCTTAACATTCACTAATTCAATGATCAAAGCATAGCGCTGCTTGTTTTTTGTTCTTTATGCTGTCATTTTGGGTAGGTAAACTATGCGCATCTGGCATTGTGCGCACAGTGTGCCATGTTGTTTAGGGCATATCCCGAAAGGGAATCACAAGGACAATTGCTAAATTGAAGCCAACTTTAGGAGAATGACTGATGGAAAATGGTTTACAAAAGGCTTTGCAACAACAATGGTCTTCACCGGTGTTTGACCCTAGCCTGTACTTTTCTCACGTTGAAACCTGGATGCAGGTTCACCGTGCATGGGAAGCGATTGCGGCGAAGCAGTTTATCTGGGCAACACACGACAGCTATGACAATACCATCCGGCAGTTCGAACAAGCCGACAAGGTATTGAATGAAAAAGTGCAGCAAACCAAAGAGCAAGGACTGGTGTTTCCGTTCGATATGATGCAGTTGGCCAGTGAGAATATGCTATCGGGTTGGTTGGCGATGACGGGTCAGGAAAGCGCTGCTGCAGACAATTCACAACAAATGGCTGAGCTGGAACAAGCGTTAGCGCTTATGACGGCAGAGTGTGAAAAAGCGCAGAAAGCCAAGCAAACGGCACAGCGTAACCAGCGTAAAGTGAAAACCGAGCTTGACGCCAGCGCGGCGAAAGTGGCATCGCTGAATGAGGAACTCCGTTCGGTAAAAGCGGAACTGGCTGCAGCAAACAAGCTGGCTAATAAAGAGCAAACAGAATTGCTTGCCGGGCAGAAAACGCTTCAAAATGAGAATGATGCACTGAAAAAGCAACTGAAAGAATTGCAATCCTTACAGGTGTCACAAGCTAAAGCATCACAAACCAAATCATCAGACGTGTCCTGAAAAACGGGTCAATCGAATGCCGTGTACATCAAGCGCCGAAAGGCGCTTTTTTGATCGGACAGAGAAAAGGCAACCGGACAAACACTCAGGCGCCGAAGACTGGGGGAGGTCTTCTTTTTGTCCGGCTGCCATAAAATGAAACCAGCCAGCTAAGTGCTTCATTCTGTATAAGAATAAAGGGCAGAAGCTGAATGCTGCGGTTTCATGTAACAGCAATGTAGACTAAAATAGGGAAACAAAAAATTGAAAATCCCAATTTAAAAGGTTCCCCTTTTCTATGAGTGGTCAGCGTCTGAAAACGCAATTCCAGCGTCTTTATAGCCATTTTTCCGGTCAGGACAGCGATACAAACTTGCAAGACATGTCTGATGTGCTGTTTTGTACGCGCCGCAATGTACGTATGGTCATCAATAAGATGGTCGAGAAGGGATGGATAGACTGGGAACCGGCTATCGGTCGTGGCAAACAGTCACGGTTAGTCTTTCATAGTACGGATACTGAGCTGCAGTACAATCACGCCCGCAAGCTGGTCGCCGATGGCAAACTGGAACCCGCTCTGGAAGCGCTGGGGCACGATGCCAACAAGCTGGCACAGTTAATACAGGAACAGCTTGGGCTGACTACGCAAAAAGGACGTCAGATCGTTCGCGTCCCGTATTACCGCGCGTTTACCAATCTCAATCCGCTTCGTCCGCTCCGGCGTTCTGAGCAGCACCTCGTTCGGCAGATTTTCAACGGACTGACGCGGATTAATGAGGAAAAAGAGGAAACCGAAGGCGATCTGGCTCATCATTGGGAGGCCTTTTCTGCTCGTCACTGGCGGTTCTATCTGCGTCCTGCTGTTCGGTTTCACGACGGCAGTCTGCTGGACAGCCAGGATGTAGTGAAGAGTCTCGAGCGGCTGAAAGAACATAAATTATTCTGTCACCTCAGCCATATTTCTTCACCCTTCCCTAATACCGTTGATATTCGTCTTAGCCATGATGATTATCGTTTGCCTGATTTGCTGGCCAACATCATGGCGGTGATTCAGCCTGCCGAGCTGGACAGTGAAAAGGAGGCGGATTTGTTTCCTGTGGGCACCGGGCCTTATAAAGTCACGCAAAATGACAGGCAGCGTTTGACACTGGAAGCGTTCGATCACTATTTTGGATTCCGGGCTCTGATAGATGTGGTCGAGATCTGGATTTTAACCGGTGTCACCGCCTGCTATTTGCAACCCGGAACGGATAGGGTTGTTGAGCAGATTAAGGACGTGAACGATCAGTTGACCTTGGATGAAGGATGCAGCTATCTGTTGCTAAACAGAGTCAATGGGCTTGCCAGCGATCCTGAGTGGCAGGCGTATTTTCAGAGCCGGCTTGCGCCAATGCAATTGCTGTCAAGGATGAATCCGGCAGAGATAGGCGATATCCGTCTGATCAATGCCTTTGGATTGTTACCTGGTTGGACAGATCTTAATCCGCTACCGATAAAAGCTGCTCTGCCTGCTAAACGCATGGTGACGCTGGCGTTCCCGCAACATCATCCGGTTTACCATGAGCTTGCCCGGGCGATCGACAGTGTTCTGGCTGAAGATGGACTGAGACTCAAAGTGATGGAGCTGAGCAACACAGATGTATTGATGGGGAAGTACGCGGATAAGATCGATATCTGGCTAAATGGTATGAGCCTGAGTAATCACAGAGATGATGCTCTTCTGACCTGGTTCTACAGTTTCGACCATATTTCACGGGCTATGCCTGAAAATGAATTTGATTCACTGAATCAGCGTGTTATGGCATGGCGTTCAGAGAGCGGCCGTACGTGCCCCAGTCATGACATAGGTGCGAATCTGGTCAAATCAGGACAAGTGATCCCTTTATTTCATGCCTGGTTAGGGGTGTACAGCGCCGGTCCGGTACAAGGTATGGAACCCAATTCCATGGGATGGTTTGATTTTAAATCCGTCTGGCTGAAACCGGGTCTGGAGTAGACCCGGTAGCGTATGCTGTTTATTGCGTGGTTTCTGCGATTGCTTTATCTGTTCTCGGATCCCAATCCTGATCACTGAACCAGCGCCCAATAGGCCGCCAGACGGTATCTATCATGGATTTGTACCACGGCGCTTTTTCTGAAGTTTCCGCCGCAAGAATCGGTTGAACTGTCAGTAAATGCTTGTCGAGATACCATTCAACTTTGCCAACCTGCTGGCCTTTGGTAACAGGGGCTTCCAGATTGGAGTTGTAGAAGACTTTGTGCTCCAGACTTTTCCGCTGACGGCGCGGTACGGTAAGAACGCCGCCATCGCCCACTTCAACCTGAACATTTGACGGAGAGCCATACCAGACTTTGGCTTTTTTCAGTGTGTTATTGTCAAAATCAGGTTTGAGATCCTGATAAAAACGAAAGCCCCAGGTTAGTAATTTTTTGCTTTCGTTACGGCGGGCATTCACGTTTTCTGTTCCCAGTACCACGGCTATCAGCCTGAAATCCCCTTGGGAAGCGGATGAAACCAGGCTATAGCCTGCATCTTTGGTATATCCTGTTTTCACGCCATCGGCATTAAGGCTGGTGTCCCAGAGAAGTGGATTACGGTTGCCTTGTTTAATGTTGTTGAAAGTGAATGATTTGATTTTGAACAGTTCATACATTTCAGGCAGGTCACGAATAAAGGCTCGCGTCAGCAGCGCCATATCATAAGCCGTTGTCGCTTGCTGATCATTGTCTAAACCATGCGGGTTGGCAAAATAGGTATTATTCATGCCTAGGTTTTCAGCCTGGCGGTTCATCATTTCGATAAATGCTGAAGTATGCCCGGCAACATGCTCAGCAAGAGCAACAGTGGCATCGTTACCGGAAGAAATGATTACGCCATGATTGAGGTCATCAACGGAGACTTCATCGCCCACTTTGATAAACATAACCGAAGAACCCGGAAATTTTTGACTCCAGGCATTTTCGCTGATCACCACTTTGTCGTCATCGTGAATATGACCGGCTTTCAGCTCAGTTCCGACCACATAACTTGTCATAATTTTGACCAGGCTGGCGGGGGCATGCGCTTTGTTCTCATTACTGCCTGCGATCACTTGCCCTGACTGATAGCTCATCAGAACCCAAGCGTCGGCGGCTATCTCAGGAGGGCTGGGTATCAGCGGATCCTCTGCTGATACAGGGGGAATCAAAGAAAGGTACAGGCCGGTTGTAAAGCATAACAACGCGGGTCTAAACAGTGTTTTTATCATAGTCCAGTGCCCCTATTCAGATGACGCCGAGTGATACCAACCAGAATACAGGTCTGCTTATTTTCCGGTCCGACAACCCGTGATTGAGATGGAGTTTTTGTATTTATTGTCACGAGTTAGGTTAGTTTTCGCTTTATCACTGGCTGTTATTCTTCATGAAAAATCTGACCATACACAGTTTCTGATTGGTACTACTTCCAGCTTAGTAAAAACTCTGTTCGTGAGGATATTTTTTACCGCCTGGCTGTATTGTTTAGCCAATGACGCTGTCAACGAACCTCTTCATGTTTGTTTCATATTATGTTGTTAATTTGATGTAGTTATCAAAAAGGTGATAGCTCATTCATAATTTTGTTCATAAATCGAGATTTGTGTGCAACTTTGAGTTCTTAACACTTAGTTAACAAATATCGCGGGAATTTACATGAAACGAGCATTAACTCTGCTGGGACTTTTAACATTCGGAGTGCAGGGCGTGGCAGTCGCTCAGGTCAGTAACGGCGACTTTGAAAGCTGGATTAATGGGAGTCCGGAACATTGGACAACCATTGATTCAGGGATCAGTGTAGATGTAACCAGTAGTCAGGTTTACTCAGGGAGCAGTGCTGCGGCAATAACTGTTAATACTGGAACGCAAAGTTCAACGGATTTTCGTCAGACTGTCAGTGTGACTGATGGCGAAACTTATGAGTTCAGTGTCTGGATTTACCACACTGAGGGAGGAGTGGCCGCACGCTTGTATGTTGATGGTTATCTGGAATATTCCACTCCTGCCACTACCGGTCAGTGGCAGCAGCTCAGGTATAGCTATACAGCTGGGAGTACCACCAGTATTGAGGTAGGGCTACGTTTCTATGATCAGCCGGGCTTTGATGGCTCTGAAGTCGTTTATGTGGATCGGTTTGAACCCACCGGCAGCGAAGGCGGCAGTTCAGGAGGAACAGGCTCAGGTGGCGGACTGAGTGATTTGTCGAGTTACTACCAAACGGCTGAAGGATTGACCGGATATACACTGAAAACAGCATTGTACAATATCATCAAGGATCACAGTGCTCAGAGCTATAGCGATCTGTGGACGTTTTATAGCGAGTATGAACTGGATGAAAGCTATGAAAATGACGGTTCCATTCTGGACATTTATTCAGAGAATCCGTTGGGAACCGATAGCTATACCTTTACGCCAGGTAACGATCAATGTGGCTCCTACAGTGGTGAAGGCGATTGTTACAACCGCGAGCATTCTTTCCCTCGGAGCTGGTTCGGCGGGGCCGTCGCACCGATGAATACCGATGTGCATCATGTGTTCCCGACCGATGGTTATGTGAATGGCAGACGAAGCAGTTATCCCTACGGCGAAGTTGGCAGTGCGACTTACATTTCTGATAATGGTTCAAAGTTGGGATCGACTGCATCCGGCCTGAGTTATTCGGGGACAGTGTTTGAGCCTGTAGATGCCTTTAAAGGTGACATTGCCCGGGCTTATTTTTATATGGCCACCCGCTATCAAAACGTGATTTCCGGCTGGGAATCGAATAACACATACGGCGACGCAGTGTTGAACGGAACTCATGATCAGGTGTTTGAAGAGTGGTTTCTGACAATGTTACTGCAATGGCATCAGGAAGATCCGGTCAGCCAGAAAGAATTAGAACGCAACGAAGACGCTTACAACTTCCAGGGCAACCGCAACCCGTTTGTTGATTATCCGGAATTTGTGACAGAAATATGGGGCCAGTAAGCACCTCTCAGTCAGGGACCCGTTTGGGTCCCTTTCTTTTTTTCATTAAACGGTTGTCTCTGCGAAGAGTGAAGCACCACAAATTTTTGAGTCATTTCATCGCATTATTGCTGTGCTGAACCACAATATAAAAAATGCAACAGTGTATTGTTTGTTGAGTGTGTTGTCTCATGGAGTAGAGAATGCGTAAAAAAGTGTCTTACTTTGTTCTTTTTCTGATCTTGCTTGGATGCCCCTTTTTAGCCAGTGCCAGTGCCGATGGTATAAGCTTGGATCTGACCCGGACAGCTATTGGCTATATCGCCATTCTGATATTTGTTGTGGCTTATGGGTTGGTAATGGCGGAAGAGTATCTGCAGCTTCGCAAGTCAAAACCTATGCTGCTGGCGGCAGGTGTTATCTGGATCATGATTGGTTTTGCTTATAAAGAGCAGGGCGCGATTGAGACAGCACACATGGCGCTTGAGCATAACTTACTGGAATACGCTGAACTGATGCTGTTTTTGCTGGTGGCAATGACGTATATCAGCGCCATGGAAGAGCGACGCTTGTTTGATGCCCTACAAAGCTGGATGGTCAGTAAAGGGTTTAACTTTAGAGCGCTGTTCTGGCTGACGGGGTTCCTGGCATTTTTTATCTCTCCGGTTGCCGACAACCTGACCACAGCGTTACTGATGTGTGCCGTGGTGATGAAAGTGGGCGGGGAGAATACCCGTTTTATCAATCTTGCCTGTATCAATATTGTCGTGGCTGCCAATGCCGGCGGTGCGTTCAGTCCGTTTGGTGATATCACAACCCTGATGGTCTGGCAGGCTGGTCTGGTTCGGTTCACCCAGTTTTTTGAGCTATTTGTTCCTTCGCTGGTGAATTATCTGGTCCCTGCACTCATCATGTCTTTCTTTGTTCCCCGCACCAAACCTGAAACGATCAGCGAGTATGTGGAATTGAAACGAGGTGCGCGGCGTATCGTGATTCTGTTCTTGCTGACGATACTGACGGCGGTTGGCTTTCATGCTTATCTGCACTTCCCGCCGGTAATGGGGATGATGATGGGGCTGGCTTATCTCTCTTTGTTTGGTTTCTATCTGCAAAAAACCTTGCCGCGTTCACTGGAGAAAAAGCGGGCGATAGCCATGGCCAATAACGATAATGCTGCGTTGGAGCGTCTTGGCTCAGTGGTACCCTTTGATGTATTCAGACGGGTATCAATGGCGGAGTGGGATACCCTGTTGTTTTTCTATGGTGTGGTGATGTGTGTCGGGGGTCTGAGCCTGCTGGGATATCTGAGTGTGGCCTCGCACCTTATGTATACACAATGGGATCCAATGTGGGCCAACATTATTGTTGGTGTCCTTTCTGCTGTGATTGATAATATTCCGGTCATGTTTGCAGTGCTGACAATGAACCCGGATATGTCGATTGGCAACTGGTTGCTGGTAACGTTAACCGCTGGCGTTGGTGGCAGTTTGCTGTCGATTGGTTCTGCCGCCGGTGTCGCCCTGATGGGCGCTGCTCACGGTAAGTACACCTTCTTTGGTCATCTCAAATGGGCACCGGTTATTGCACTGGGGTATGTATTGAGTATTGTGGTGCATCTGATGCTCAATACAGCTGAGTTTGGTTAGGCCAACAGGGTACTGAGAACGATAGGGCACTAGGGTGAAAATCTCGATTCCGATCATACGTCGGTGACAGGTCAATAACCGATACGGCGACGACCTGATTGAAGATATTGTGCCTGCCCCCCAACAACAATGCGGTGGCAGGCAGAGGTTTACAATGCGGATTTAAGCTCTGCAATCAAGCGATCAATATCATCACGGCTGACATCTAAATGGGTAACCAAACGCATTGGATTTCCCTTACTCAGGAGAATCCCTTTTTCTTTCAGTGTTGAAAGTAATTGCGTCTGATTAATGCCATCGTCCACTTTAGCGAACAGAATATTGGTTTGTACCCATTCTGGCTTAGTGCTGAATCCTTTCACAGTGTTCAACTGCTCCGCTAAATAACGGGCATTGTCATGGTCTTCTTTCAGGCGGGCCGCATTTTCCTGAAGTGCGATCTTACCCGCTGCGGCCAGAATACCTGCCTGGCGCATGCCGCCACCCAGCACTTTGCGCCAGCGTCTGGCTTTTTTGATGAATTCTTTATTGCCAAGTAACAGCGAACCCACAGGTGCGCCCAGTCCTTTCGACAGGCAAATCGTGAACGAATCGAAGTATTTGACTATTTCGGTGATATCAACATCCAGCGCTGCCACAGCGTTGTAAACCCGGGCTCCATCCAAGTGCAGCGAGAGGCCGTGTTGATCCACAAAAGATCTGGCTTCAGCCAGATAGGACAGCGGAAGCACCTTGCCGTTAATCGTATTTTCCAGACTGAGCAGCCTGGTACGTGCGAAGTGGCTGTCGTCCGGCTTGATCGCAGCAGCCAGCTTATCAAAAGGCAGTGTTCCGTCTGGCAGGTTCTCGACCGGTTGCGGCTGAATTGAGCCCAGCACCGCTGCACCGCCGCCTTCAAACTTGTAGTTGTGCGCCTGCTGTCCGCACAGGTATTCATCCCCGCGTTCGCAGTGAGCCATCAATCCCAGTAAGTTAGCCTGGGTGCCGGAGCTGCAAAAAAGGGCGGCTTCAAAACCATGTCGCTCTGCAGCCCAGAGTTCCAGTTCATTGACTGTCGGATCATCCCCGTAAACATCATCACCAACGGCAGCATTGGCCATTGCCTGACGCATCGCTGCTGAAGGACGGGTGACGGTATCAGAACGAAAATCAAGGTATTGTTCAGATGGGTTGGAAAGGCTCTCGGTCATTTATTTTCTTCCATTAATTGTGCGCTCAGAAAGCGATTTTTCCAGAGAAATGACTATAGCATGGGACCGAAGTAAGGGGAGTTGTTTGCTGCCAAAAAAGACTCCGGGGAATTCCCGGAGTCTGATGTTTATAGTGAAACGGCCATCTTAATCATCATATTGATCACCAAAAACGTCCCGATAGGTTTTTCGTTTCGAATCAATATTGGGTTCTTTCACAATCCATTCCGGCATGTACAGCGTCTCAATCTGAGGCTCAAGGCCCCAGCGGTGATAGGCCAGCGCTGCCAGACCGGTGATCGTCATCGCAAACCAGTTCTGCGCATCAAAGGGATGATGCTGGCTGAAATAGTCTTTGTGATCTTGCAGTGCAGCCTGAAGCTTTTCGGGATAAGCCGTTTCCCGGTTAGGGCTGTACATGGCATGAATCAGCGGGATCAGCGGTAAAAATTTGTAATTAACCGCTTCCTGTCGTTCCTCATGGCCGACGCATTCAGGCTTAAATATTTTCTCGGCCGCATCCACCAGTAAAGCGTTCATGTCTGCGTCGGGGTACAGAATGCCTTTCAGCAGGTTAAGCATGGCTTTATCAAATGCCCGATTTGAAGGGCCGTTTTGCCTTGCATCCAGATCAATGTGCGCTTCATTCAGCTCACACAATTCATAGGCACCTGAATAGTCCTGCAATATCAGGCAGCAGGCAAACACCAGTACCCAGTCATCCAGATTCAGGCGGAAGTCAGTTGGTTTGCCAAATCCATCATAATGGTGCTGGTTGATACTGAAGGGGACAAACTCCCCCTGATTAAATACCAGACGGTAATAGGCCAGACCATGATCCCTGAATGATTTTAAAAACCATTCGATCTGATCTTTCGGTGCCTGTTTCACGACAAGTCTGCCAAGAATCCATCGAAGGGATTCTTGCTTAATACCAAGGATATTTTGATGCCCTTCTGGTGCTATTCCTTCCAATGCTTCTGAAGGCATATCCCTAGCAATTAAAGGGTCAAGCCAGGAGTTTAAACGATCGCTGACATTCACATCAGCAGATACTTTATCCAGAATATGATGGCTGAGAGCATTGATGTTATTCAAAAGCGTCTTCCTTATAATCCACAGTGGTGCCATTGGCTTTCAGCGAGCCGTCTGGGTTTAGTTTGGTTGTGATTTTAATAAATGAAGCCGTCGGCGGTTTTCTATTCGTGTGTTCAGCTATCTTCTTGAGTGTTTCATTATGTTTTTCTAACAGGTCAGGCGCTACAGTATTTGCATAGAAGTTAGCCTCTTCGTTCCACTCTGTCATAGCTTTAATGGTATCAAGCGTGTGCTCCTTATGCCCCTGCACATAACAGTTACTGCCAATCACACGACAGTTGTCAGATGGATTGGAGCCTCCTTTATACTCGGCAAAAATGAGCCTTTCACTGCCGTCATCATGCTCAATCAGATAGATGTCGTCAAACTGGTCATTGGCCTTCTTGCTGCCGGGGTAGGAAGCCTGAAGTTTTCTCACGCGTTTCACACCGTTCTGACCTTCAACGAACAACTGGTTCTGAATCATGGCTTCACCCGTCAGTTTACCAATTGTGTGACTCAGATTGTTCATTTCGATGCTGGCATCCACAAAGGCTTCCTGCTGGGCTGGTGTTTCCTGATGCTTATTCGCTTCTTTTGTTGCTTTGGCTTTCTGACGCATTTCGCCTAACTTGGATACCGTCAATTCCTTTGGCTGACCGTTGACACTGTAGGTCGCTTTTAGTTCGCCCTCGCAGCTCGGGAAGCGGCAGGCATCCACTGGATTCATGGGCTTGCTGGTGTCATAACCATTGATAACGTCGTCTTTAAATGCTGGTGATACTTTGGTTGCATTGCCACTTTCAGGCTTATACCAGCCTCTGCCATGCTCATATTCCCAGCCGTTTCGGACATAGAACTCGAATTTACTTGGTGCTATGGTCACTTTTCCGACTGAATCGATATGCGCCTGATAAAGGTCTTTGATATCAGTGTCGGTCAGCTGTTCGACAGGCTTATTCGGCTTTTTGTTGCCTCCGGATTGATTTGGATCACCACCTGAACCAAAGCCTGAGCGAGGGGCATCGTTGCTCAGTTTGTCCATCAGGTGTTTATCATTTTTCACCATTCGGAGAAGATCTGTCAGTTGTGCTACACCTTCAGACGCATCCATTTCACTGTACTGGCCATTCAACAGCTCAAGCACTTCGAGGGTCGACATTGCAAGAATGGTTTTCTTCCATCCAGCAATTTGTTTAACCTTATCAAGCGCACCCTCTTCAATGGAATTAACTGCATTGTCATACGCAATTCGTTTAAGTTCTTCTGTCGCTTTTTTCCTGTCCTCTGGATTATCAGATTTCAGGAGTTTAAAGACATCGCTTGCTGATTGTAATAGATCGGGCAATTCCACGATGGCCAGGTAAGCACTGGCGGCGATAGCCGTTGTGTAAAGGGTATCGGCAAGTAACCAGAGGAGGAATGCAGCATTATTTTCTGCCGCGTTTCCAGCGGTTTTCATTCCGGCTTCGACATCACCCTGAGCAGCAAAAATCATAAGGCCGCTCACCAGCCTGGAGATATCGGCCCCCATCTTTTGCAAACGAACAATTTCTCTATCGAATTCAACCTTAGAGATTTGTCCGTTTTCATTCTGCAGTTGGGTCAGGACTTTCGCGGCAAATGCTTCAGTGCTGCCTTGAATATTATCGATTTGCTCTTTATATCCAATATCTTCCTTATATTTTTCAGCAATATACTCGCCAATGACGCCACCTGCGGCACCGCTCATACAGCCGGAAAGGGTTTCTTTTTTATTGGCACTATTGATGCTATTCGTCAGCGACCCTAAACCACAGCCCAGTGCGGCATGCGCAATATATTTGGCGCCGACAGAGATTGGATCAATCCCGGTTTCTACAATCCTGCCGCTTTCGTCGACACGAATACCCCGGCTAGCTTCACCAATTTGGTTGGCTAAGCTCTTTCCTAGTACATTGACGGTTGAGCTGGCAATGGCATAGATAACAGTTTCATCTATGTCTTTTAAGCTGCGTAGCCCGTCACCGTCTGCCAGGCTTTCTAACTGGGATGCAACAATAGTATGGAAGACTTGCTGGGTGGCTTGCTCAGCGATAGTGCCGATCATGCCATTACCCAAAATATCGGAAGTTGCGCTACTGGCGTCATTGAACAGAGAGGTATCCAGTTGTTCTAAAACACCAGCGGTGACTGCGGCAAGGGCGACTGATTTGATTGTTTCAGAACTCGCCATTTGGTCAAGAGTGGACTTAATGTCAAATCCATTCGCTAATAAAGAAGCAGAAGCCTGGAATGCAAGGCTATTGATTGCGGCAGCCATGACAGTGTTGGTGACTCCCATGACACCAGCAACGCCGGCCCCTCCGGTCGCTACCGCAACAGCCACAGCCAGAAGAGCCATTGCTGCAGGGGTTAAACCGCTTTGATCATAGTCCCACTCATCCAGAATGAGTTTTACTTCCTGCCAATTTACATCCGGGGAATCTTTCACTTGCTTCAGCCAGCTCATGCCTTCAGTGGCAGACATTTGATCGATGTAGCTGTCTAAATCGACATACTGCTGGTTGGGCAAAGTAGGAAACTCAACTTTGATGCCGTGTCTGGCATCCAGCATTAAACCGCCTTGGGTTCTGAATAGGTTGTAATAAGCGACTTGCTTTTTGAAACCGTTCCCTTGAAATCTGAAGCTGAGCGATCCTTCATAGGATTCTTCGTAGCTGTAAACATGGCTGGCGAGTTCCAAATCAAAATCGATATTGTCAGCAATGATTTTGGTGACGCCCTGACTATCTACTTCAACAGCACGTAACGTAACCGGACCCACTTCAGTATTTAACGTGATGTCATTTCCAGCGCGCAGAAGTGTACGAACAACCTCTGCACGTTGTTCACTCTCAGCTGTTTTTTCCTTGGTTCCGAAAACACCACCTGATTTACTTTCGAAAGTTTTACTCCAACTGAATTGATCTTGTGCTGCAGTCAGATAAATGCCTTCACCTGCAAGTAGTTCAAGCATGCCTTCACTTTCAATAATTGCGCCTTGTGTAATGATCTTCTCATTGGCAATTATTGAAATAATATCTACTGCAGACAGCCTTGTTTGCAGGTTCACCAAAGACTGACTGGAATCCGTCCATTTCTTACCGGATTGCGCATGTTGCTGACGAACTTCCTGTGTTAACAGTTGGACGCTGCCACCGGCATTGATATGGAGTGTTCCTTGTGATTCAAATTGCCCGCCTTTGCTGATTACATCACCTGCAGTGGTGAGGTTGAGCGAGTTTAAACCGGTTATTTTGGCGAGATTCCCGGCTAGTTCAGAGAAGCCGTGTTCATACTCGTGGCGGTAGACCAACGTTTCGTTTTTTATGGCATTGGCAATCAGCTTGGTATCGCGGCCTTGAATCGTACCTGAGTAGTTTTCGATGTTATTGCCTGCCTGAATTTTCAGGCTTTCCTGAGCTTTTATATTGCCTTTGTTGTTGATGAAATCCTGTTTGGTTTGAATGAACAGGTTCCGTCTGGCAATGACATCGCCACCATTTACCGTGAAGCTCCCCGTATTGATCACACCATTGCCAACACTGAAGGTGGTTTTATCAACTTTATTGGTCGCAATCGTTGTTTTCGACAGGTATACAAAAGGAATGACAACTTTCTTTCCTGTCGATAATGTTCTGAATTCCGGCCAGATGACATCACTGGAAATACTGTCAATTTGCGCTGAAGTCAGGTTCTGGCCAAATTTGTAGCCTTTTTCCTGCATCAGGGTCAGAGCATTATCATAAAGTGCTCTGATCATGCCATTGTAATTATCATAATCACCTTCGCCGACGATATAACTTCGGTTCAGAAGTTGGTTGAGCTGAAGACGTACGACATCACGTTCAACATAAGGTGTCCCAATAAATAGCGGTTTCTGGGGAGCGACAGGGATAATCGTTGTGATATCGCTAACACCAATCGGCACCCACTTCATACCATCGAATTGCTTCGGATATTGAGATGCAGCCAGTTGATAGAAATAGCTGAAACCATCAAAAATGTCAGCCAGCGGTGACATGAAGACTTCTTCGTAAAGACGATCTGAGACCTGACTGGTCAACTGATAACGTGCAGATGAATCCAAAGCTGACTGTAGTTTATTTACATCTCTTGTCAGTTGGATGTTGGCATAAGCTGGTAATGCCAGCTGCATGGGAATTACCCAGGTTAGAACCGAGGCGGTTGCTTTTCTCCAGACAGGCGTCTGCTTCATCTGAGGATGCATGGAATGTTTTTGGTTTTTCATTTTAATTGTCATCCCTGATTATTTGCCGAAAGTGATGTTGCCGGTCGTGACTTTACCGTTTGCGACATTGATGTTCGCTTTATTAATATCAAAAAGGGCAGGGAACTGACCTGTGGTTTCATCTTTGATGAGTTTATGTGAGGTGGTTGTCCATCGCTCTGTTTTGCGTTTGATACATGCACCCAAAACACGACGGGAACAATAACGGCGTGAATGGTGCGTCACTGTTTTTCTCACAATCTTTTCATTTAAGGCTAAACCGAGTGATTTGATTTCATTCAGTTTTCCGTTCGTTTTTCCCCAAATTTCAACGTTACTGGCTTCATTGAAAAATTTATTTCCATTGAAGGTGACGCTGCCAGCGACAAGGATTCGACCTACAGGGGAAAGCGCAGATACATATTGAGCTGTAGCATTTTCAGTTGTAGAGCCGTTACTGGTGCATTCTCTTTTGTACTGTTCTATAAATGTATTTGCTACACTCAGCATCCATGGGTCAGGTCCATTTATGAAAGAATCGATTCTTTCAGCTAGTGAAGGACAATGTTTTGGTGGGGTGAATGGGATTTTTCGAGTGTAGTGATGTGTGCTTCCTTTTATATAATAACGCTGATTGTTAATTGTTGGAGAATCAATCGACATATTTCCATTTAACACTTCCACAACACCAGAACCATTTTTGAATGAGTTTTTTGCCTGTGCGACTAATGCGTTTTCTGCTGAGATCGAGACTGAATTTGAGTCTGTGATTTCCATGTTAATTTCAGCGTTTTTATATGTCTTTCGTTGTTTTATATATGGGTTTGAATTTGTAATTTCTGGCGCACTCAATGAAATGTTAAAGCCAAAGATACTTGCTTTTCTTTCTGTTAGCGTCCAGTCACGAATAGAGCTATTGCTATTACAGCTGTTGATGAAGTTTTTTATCAGTCCGACACCGCTACCAATTTGGATCGTGTCATTTTTGATATACATACTGCGCGCATAACTTCTTCTGACGTCACAGCTCCAAGGTTCAACGATACCATTGATGATCGAGCTTTCGCTGGTTAATGCAACGTTACTACCCACAAGTAGCCCTTGATGGCTATTTTTAATATAGCCATTTCCATTAACATAGAGTGTTTCACGAGCAAATAACTCACCACCGAAGTTATTGACTATGTTTGCAGCAATCTTTATGTTATCTGCAATCATGAGACCTTTCATTGTAAGTGTTAGTTCAGCAGAGATCTCTATATTCCCTGCTTCAATGCTTTTATCTTTATATGACTCATCAGGGATTAAGGATATGTTGCTTGCTTCTAAAGTAGCATTGGATTTTGTACTTAAAGTATTGTTTTTTACAATCAACGAACCAAAGGTTTTTAAATGTATATTGCCAGATGGTATAATGCTGTTTCCTTGATAGGTGTCAACTAATGAAATATCGCCAATAGTCGATATGTTGCTGTTTATTTCTATTCCGGAAATTAAGTTTGTTGTTTGAATAAAGATATTTCCTGACAAAATAACACGGTTAATGTGCAAGGATGCACTGTCAGTTTGGCTGGCATTATCAATTGTGATATTTGATGAATGATAAGCCCATGTTGTATGACCTGTAATTAACTGAAGATTTCCTTGTGCTGCCGACAATGTGCCGGTGTCAGGGGCAAGATCATAACCCTGAGCAGAATTTTTATTCGCACGGGTGAAAGTATTGATTGGGCCGTTGACATGAATATCTTCTGCGAGCAGATCAACAAAAACGGCATCCTGAGTCTTCAGGCCAGAACCGATGATCTCCAGTAAACCTTGCTGGGTTTTGATGCTTGCCAGGTTACCGTGATTGAAAATAGGAGAGCCTGTCGCCAGAACAATACGTTTGGCATTTTTGAATTCACAGGAATCGCAGATAACACCGGATGGGCTGGCAATGATGACATCGCTGGATGGCCCTAATACTTCAACCTGACCAATAGCCAGTGGTTTGGTTGACATGTTGTGAATAACGGTAACTTGTGCGGGCTTGCTTTTTACGCCTTTATTGAGGATGGGATTATTAACCAGTAAAAGCCGTTTCACTGTTCTTCCATCAGTGCCAACTTGTACATGAGCGGTGCCATCTGAGCTTAAACGACCCATAAAGATGAGTGTTTCGCTTTCACTTGCTTCTGTGCCCTTCGAAGTGACGACTTTCGTATTCTGCGAGGTGAGTGATGCAAATGCTAAATGCGGCAGGGATAATGTGCTCGTGAGCAACATGATTGCTGCCCACTTGCTGTTGAATTTTCTTATCATAATGATGATATAACCTTACTGATTGCTTATTATTCTTGAGTATGATTTCGTTCTTAACTGCATGAAAATTAGTCAGATTCTCTGCAGTGCAAAAAGGAGAACGATAATACTTATCATTTTTCTTATAAGCAAGGTGGTTCATTTGAATTCAGTATATTTGTAGCCCTTACATTTGCATGTGAATTGAGTGAGTGTTTCTTGAGGCAAAACACAAAGACACAGACGTCTTGATGTCGCTCCAGATCATTTCCATTCGCTCTGAAGCTAAACATGATCCTGTCAGGCAGGTTATCTTTACCAATTAGTCCAAACATTGAGACAGCTGTTTTATGAAGGGCAGGCTTCACTCATATGAAGAAACGATGACAGTCGATCATCGAAACGTGTACAACAATAAGATGGCGGATGTACCGCTGATAATGATTTTGAATAAGTAACTGATGCCTGATGACAAAGTATTGAGTGAGCAGATGATGACTTAAAACGAATGGCAGATTCAGCCGATTATCGTGATTATAATGATTGATCCTTTTCTGGCTGTATAAGAAAAAAGTATTACTTTTCCTAAGTTTAGGTCAGAACTGATTTGGGAAGAATTTACTCGCGTAACAGAATCTTTGACTACACTTTTAGTTGCGAGTCAACTGAGTGGAGGAAAGGAGGATGTTAGCTGAACACCGGCAGTACCTGTTACCAGGCGGTAAAGGATACCATTTGGATGTGAAGGTTATACCTACTGGTTTTCTTGAAGTTGAAATCATGGAAGAGCACGATAAGTTTTTGGCTGAGTTTGAAGAACTTTCGTTTCTGTCAAATGGCAAAAAAACGGAGTTAGTTTGTCGAGATCATGTCGGTGGTGAATGTGTACGCTGGCAAGTGGATTTAGCGAGTGATGATGCCCGGGAGCTAGCTAAACTGATCGAACTTGCTGAGGATGAGTTTGAGTTGCTAATGCGTGATCTATGACGAATTATCAGCATCGAATTCTGCGAAACAAGCCCTGCTTCGGCAGGGTTTTTCGTTCTGCGGCTCATGAAAGCGTTGAGTTAAACGCAATCGGTTGGGCAATCGTTTCTTTCCGTCAACACTCTGTTTCTTACGGGCTTTGGCTTGTGGGTTGTTCAGGCGGTATTGAAGGTCTAAAATCCTTGTCACAAGATGCGAATAACGCATAAATCTACGCCCTACCGTAAAAGAAGAACATAATGAAATTAGAAGCCATTGACTTTACTGCTGACGATGCTCAAGAGCGTTTCGTTGAATCACTGCGCGAAACGGGTTTTGGTGTCCTGAAAAATCACCCCTTACAGCAAGAGCTGGTCAGCGCCATCTATCATAATTGGCAAGCATTTTTTGACTCTGAAGATAAATACGATTTTCGCTTCAACGCTGAAACGCAAGATGGATTCTTTCCGCCAGAGATCTCTGAAACCGCGAAAGGCCATAATCAAAGAGATATCAAAGAATTCTTTCATTATTACCCTTGGGGCCAGTGCCCTGACACGCTGAAAGACGAATTGCAGAATTATTATGCCCAGGCCAATGCGCTGGCGGCGACCTTGCTGTCCTGGGTGGAAAAGCACTCACCGGCTGACGTATCTGCACTGTATTCGCAGTCGCTATCCAGCATGATTGAAAACAGCGACAAAACTTTGCTCCGTGTTCTGCATTACCCGCCTCTGAAAGGGGAGGAAGAGCTGGGCGCTATCCGTGCCGGTGCTCATG
The DNA here is from genome assembly GCF_030547675.1 of Photobacterium sp. 2_MG-2023. Lineage (NCBI taxonomy): Bacteria > Pseudomonadati > Pseudomonadota > Gammaproteobacteria > Vibrionales > Vibrionaceae > Photobacterium > Photobacterium sp. 2_MG-2023. The sequence goes on along the minus strand of NZ_JAUOQQ010000013.1, from coordinate 92,272 downwards.
AAGACATTAATTTGCTGACTGTGCTTCCCGCTGCCAACGAGCCCGGTCTTCAGGTAAAAGCGAAAACAGGCGAGTGGCTGGATGTGCCGTGTGAATTCGGTAACCTGATCATTAACATTGGTGACATGCTTCAGGAAGCGTCGGGCGGTTACTTCCCGTCAACGACTCACCGTGTGATCAATCCTGAAGGAGCAGATAAAACGAAATCGCGTATTTCTCTGCCACTTTTCTTGCACCCGAAACCTGACGTTGTCTTATCAGAACGCCATACCGCCGACAGCTACCTGATGGAGCGTCTGAAAGAGCTGGGCCTGATTTAATTCGGTCACCCTAATCAAAAAACGCCAGCTCAGTGAGCTGGCGTTTTTGTCTGGCACATCAAGGCTGAATCGATTCTTTGATCAGCCAGCATTCATTGCCTGCATGTTGGGGCATGGATATTGGGGTAGTAGGCTGTCATTACCGCGTAGCGATGCAAGGGTGTATTCGTGTGCAGTCGTTTGAGTGGGTGGTGAAGTTGAGTAATACCTTGAGAAAGATCAAACTGAGTCTGCAGTTGTCCTGTTAAAGACAATTCGCTGGGCAGCAGCTTGATGCCGTCCTGCAGATAGCCCTGAATATTAGCCGGCATCTGACCAAGCCACCAGGACGGAAGTTGTTTACTGGCTTTGCTTCGGTCAAACCAATGATCAGACAATAACAGTAAGTGATGATCACCGGTTGGCGTCAGTTGCCCCAGCGTCAGGCCGATAGCCTGGAAAAGCGTTGAACGCCGCGCCAGATTCGCGCTTTGAAGGCGGTGCGCGATAACCCACAGGGTTGTTTCTCGGGTCCGTATCCGAAAGACAGGAGGCATAATCACATCATCGCATTCCACTTGTTCAAGCGTGGCTGTCATGCCCTCCTTTTCCAGTGTCGCCAGAATACGCCGACACATCAGCCTGCCTAAATGGCGATCGCGCATGCCTCGGTTATGCACCGTGGGGTAATGTTGGGTACACAGCTGTAAACAGTCAGCCTGAAACTGTTCGATACTGACGGCAACTAACTCACTGATCAAAAACAGCTTAACCTCACGTGATCGGACTCGACATTGGTAATGGGTTTACCGCTCTATGATATTGCCAGAGCGCATAGCAGAAAAGGGTTATGTGCCTGAATAATCTGAACCTGTATCAAACTTATGCGTTTAGTTTGAAATTATATCCGTTTTTTCGGCATTGAATAGCCTGAAGCAGGAAGAGTTATGGGAGTGATCCTGTGTTCTACTGTGCTCACCGCGTCGAAACAGACAAGCGTGTGGTGACTAAATGTTGAGTAAAGGTCGCAGATCTGGCTGCCAGTCAGCGGCCAGAACGATGTTATCTCTCTTCAGAAGGCGTGTGCTGAGGAAACTTAGGCAACCACCGTTTTAAGGTTTTTCGCCTGAAACTCAATAGCATCAAAGCCCCGGCAATATAGAGTGCCGGTTCCACAATACCGGATTTCACCGACCAGTAGTAATGAACTGGTGCAAGCACAGCGACCAGATACACCCAGTAGTGCAATTGTTGCCAGCGTTTGCCTAGTTTTCTCTGCATCCTCTGGGTGGAAGTAATGGCAAGGGCAAAGAGAATTAACCAGCATATTGCGCCTATGGTCAGGTAGGGGCGCTCGATTATTTCGCTGGCCAGCAAGGACCAGTCCAGATTCAGATCCAGCAGCACGTAGACTAAAAGATGCAAGGCTGCCCAGGAAAAACAGTAAAGGCCGAGCACCCGACGCACTTTGACTAACGCGCCTTGCTTCAATAGTTTTGCAAGCGGGGAGACCAGCAGAGTGATAAAGAGTGTATTGAGCGCCGCTTTACCCGTAAAGTGACTCAGGCCCTGAACGGGATCCGCACCGAGCCGGCCGTTCAGAAGCTGAAAAGTCAGTATCGCCAAAAAGCCTAACGACATCAGATGAATCAGCGCTTTTAACGCAGTAATGTGAGCAGGCTTAAGCCGGATACTTTGCAAGGTGAGCGCCATTTTCTGCATTAAAAGAATTTCCTCAAATCCATTCCTTTATAAAGCCCTGCAACTTCAGAGGCATAACCATTGAATGGCAGGGTCGGTTGACGTCGGCTGCTGAACAGGTTGCCCTCGCCAATAAAGCGTTCACTTGCCTGGCTCCATCTTGGGTGGTCCACTTGCGGATTCACGTTGGCGTAGAAACCGTACTCATGAGAAGCGAGCAGGTTCCAGGTTGTTGGCGGTTGCTTATCCGTCAGTGTTATTTTGACGATAGACTTAATGCTTTTAAACCCGTATTTCCATGGAACCACCAAGCGGAGTGGCGCACCGTTTTGCGGTGCCAGCGTTTTCCCGTATAAGCCGACAGCAATCAGAGTTAAAGGATGCATCGCTTCGTCCAGACGCAGGCCTTCAACATACGGATAATCTATCCCGCCGCCCAACCGGCGAGATGCCTGTCCCGGCATCTGTTTCGGGTCATACAGTGTTTCGAAAGCGACATATTTTGCGTTACTGGTTGGCTGCGCATATCTCAGCAGTGAAGCCAGCGGGAAGCCGATCCAAGGCACGTTCATCGACCAGGCTTCGACACAACGCAGCCGATAGATGCGCTCTTCAATCGGGAAGCGTTTAAATATGTCGTCATAATCGAGTGTGAAAGGACGGGCAACCATGCCGCTGACATCCACTTTCCATGGGTCGGTCACAAAATTGGCTGCCCGGCGAGCTGGATCAGACTTATCGGTACCGAACTCATAAAAATTATTATATTTCAGTATTTTGTCTTCAGGTGTTAAAGACAGGTCCGGGTGAAAACGTGTGGAGTCGGGGGCGTTGAGCGCCCGTCGGCGATCCGGTGTTTTTTCGTCATCACCAAAAATATCAAAGATGTTGGCCTGGGCTTGCGTGGCTAATGGCAGTGTTGCCAGGGTAATCCCCAGCTTTTTGAGAATGTCGCGGCGTTGGTGATAAACCGACTCTGGTGTGACATCACTTTCCTTCAGTTGCCAGGGCGGGGTTGATTTAATACGCATGTGCATCCCTTTGAGCGGTATAAATTTACTGACGTGTTACAAGAGACCTGAATCAATCTGAAAAATTTCATCCGCACGGATGTTAATAGTTAGAAAGCCAAGTTGCCGGTGTTTGCAAGAACCGCCGGACTGTTATTGAGTGATATGGCCAGTTTTTACTAGCAGCAGACAGCCATCTTTGGTTGCTGGCTGATGAGAGCTGCCCGGCGGAGTTCGCAGCCAGAAGCCTTCACCATACTCTCCCCATTCATCATAAAAACTGCCAGCAAGGATATAGACTTCCAGGCCGCCGTCGTAACTTTGTGGCGGTAGCGTTGACCCCGCGTGCCATTGCATGATGACAGTGCGATCTGAACCAAAGCCATGCAGCGGGAGCACTGACTGGCCGGGATAATGGCCGGGCTGCCATCTGGCGTTATGGGTATCAATCCTGAGCGGTTCCCTATCGCCTTCCGGAAACATGTTCAGTTTGACATACAAGGTACAGCCGCTGTCGCTGGCTGGCGCATGGCGGGTTTTTGCCGGGTTACGGATATAGGTACCAGCCGGGTAGTGGCCAAACTCGTCCTGAAAGATACCGCTGACGACAAAGATTTCTTCGCCGTTTGGATGGTAGTGGGCTGAAAAGTGCGTGTTGGGTTCATAACGGACAAGGCTGGTGACTTCACCCGACTCTTTCGCCTCCCGTTCAAGTGGAATACGCCACACGCCTGCTGCCGGGGATGCCATCCAGTGCTGTGCCTGGGTATTGATCACCACTCGTTTATCACGCTTCATGTTAATCGGCTCAAAGGGAGCCTCGGAGCTGGGCCTCATGGTTTCGTCTCCATGTGTAAGCTTTAGGCTGCTTCCTATAGTGTAGTTAATTCACTGCAGCCGGAAAGCTTGCTGAGCGTATCTCGTATCCTGACGGCTGAAGGCGACTGGCAGTATTTTTAAATGCATATTTTTGCATTCACGATGTCAAGCTGTGATGTAAAGCAGTAAATCTCAGACTTTTACGATTGACCTGAGCGGGATGCTTGCTATTCTAGCGAACACTTGTACGCCGAAAGACAGAGAATGACATGTCACATCCTAAGCCGCCAATCATCTGGCTAAATTTGATTATCTTTACCGTTACCTTTGCCATCGCTGCGATTGGTGCACCCCTTTATGCTTATTTTATCGGGTTTGACTGGCAGCAAGGGCTGATGCTGCTGGCAGCGTTCAGTTATTGCGGGCTGTCTATTACGGCGGGTTATCACCGCCTCTGGTCGCATAAGGCGTATGAAGCAAATGCCGCTGTGCGTTTTATCTATGCGGTTGGCGGCGCATTCGCGCTGCAAAACAGCATTCTGCACTGGTCATCTGATCACCGGATTCACCATCGCCATGTGGATAATAACGATGTCGATCCGTACTCCGCCAAACGTGGTTTTTTCTACAGCCATATCGGCTGGATGCTTCGTGAGTATCAGGCGCATCGCTACACGGATTACTCAAATTGCCGCGATTTACAAAAAGATAAGATCGTTATGTGGCAGCACAAGTATTACGTACCGCTGGCTGTGGCGACGAATGTAGGCATACCACTGCTGTTTGGCTTTTTACACGGCGACATCTGGGGAGCGTTGCTGCTGGTCGGGGTTGTTCGTCTGGTGCTCAGTCACCACACCACCTTCTTTATCAATTCTCTGGCTCACATCTGGGGTTCGCAACCTTATACGGATAAAAATACGGCGCGGGACAATGGCTTTCTGGCTTTCCTGACCTTTGGTGAGGGGTATCATAACTACCATCACATCTTTGAAAATGACTACCGGAACGGGATTCGCTGGTGGCAGTTTGACCCGACTAAGTGGCTTATAAGAAGTCTGTCCTGGTTAGGTCTTGCCAGCAACCTGCGTACTTGCCCGGAAGATAAAATTGAAAAGGCGAAGGCGACTATGGTGCTTAAACGCATTCAGTCCCGCCTGAGCACCGGGCCGGATAGCAGGGTTGTGTTGCAAAAAGTGGAAGCCGAGTATGACGTGCTGATACAGAAAATTTCAGAGTACTACGCAACCCGGAAACAATTGCTTGAGGTGAAAAGGCAGGCGCTTCGCGAACAGTACGACAATCTGGATATTGTGAAGCAATATCAGGAAATAAAGGCCCGGCTGGAACAACAGCGCCGTGACTGGAAATTACTGACAGCGCAATATGCCTGAGCCTGGATTGAGTGAGCAGAAAAGCGGGCAATGCCCGCTTTTTTTGTATGCATAATTCTACATGAGTCCCATTGCTTACAACCCACCGCCACTTTATTGACGTAAACCTGACCTGGTAGTTGCAGGAGCTGGGTACACTGACAGTCAAACTCAGAAAGTGATCAAAGCTACATTTTGTGTCATATATAAGAAAATCACAGTCACTTACTGAGTAAAGATCAAACTTTGCCATAATAATTAAGGTTCTGTTGCCAAATTTTTTGGGTGGAATATCAACTGACTCTCAGTTGCTTATGTCAACAGACTTCATCGATCTGGAGGCTTTCGTGTATCGCTCATTACTTTGTACTCTGATTGGCCTGGCTTCAATGGGTGCGAATGCTATTGAATACCAACTCCCTTCTGACGGCAGCAAGCTCGTCGGAGCTGTGGAGTATTACCAGGTTCCCGAGAATGAAAAAGAGAGTATCGCTGATATCGCTAACCACTTTGACGTGGGTTTTTTAGCCGTGATGGAAGCGAACAAGGGGGTTGACCCTTTTCTGCCTGAACCCGGTACAATGCTGACCATACCGACCAGGCTGATATTGCCTGATGTTGCACATGAAGGCATAGTGATCAACCTTGCTGAATTACGTTTATACTATTTCCCGCCGGGTAAAGATTCTGTCTATGTGTTCCCAATCGGTATCGGCCGTATCGGCCGGGAAACACCTGTGATGACAACGTCGATCAGTCAGAAAATTGTCGGCCCGACCTGGACACCTACGGCGAATATTCGTAAAGAATACCGTGAAGAGCGCGGTATCGAACTGCCGGCAGTTATTCCGGCTGGCCCGGATAACCCATTAGGTGAGTACGCTATGCGACTTGCTCACAGCCGCGGTGAATATCTGATACACGGTACCAATAAAGACTTTGGTATTGGTATGCGTGTCAGCTCAGGTTGTATTCGTATGAACCCGTGGGATATTGAGTGGCTGTTCCCGCAGATTCCTAAAGGCACCAAAGTGCGGGTAATCAATCAACCATTGAAAGAAACCCGTGAACCGGATGGTAGCTTGTATGTTGAGGTACATCAGCCATTGTCGAAATCGGAATCTGAGGCGGGTCAGGCTAAAGTTGTGAAACCAAGTCGTGCGCTTGTTAATGCTGTCGAAAGTGATAAACAAGCTATTTCGCGTTTGTCTCAGGCTTTACAATCGCAAGAAGGCGTACCTATCGCGATTGATTAATAACATGGTCACACGGGCTGCCGGGCAGCTTGTGTGATATATCTCGATACTGTACCTGTTTTACTGAAACCAAAATTCAGACATAAAAAAAGAGTGGAGCTAATAGCTCCACTCTTTTTGTCGTTTGTATTACTTACGATACGAACTAGCCATGTTGTCAATACGCTGGTTAGCACGCATTGCTTCCTGGTAAGCAGCATCTGCAGAAGCACGAGCGTCGTTAACGGCGCCGGCCATCTGATCTTGCTGACTTTGCAGTGCACCCACTTGGTCAGAAAGCATGTCTACTTTATTGGTTAGTTGTTGCATCTGATCTACTTCATCTGAGCTGGAACAGCCAATCAAAGTTGCACTCAGAATGATACCAGTAAGGATAGATAATGAACGGTTCATTTTTCTTTCTTCTCCTTTGTTTTGCCACTACAGACCGAGTGTAAAAATTTATCAGTCGGCAGAATTAGTATGGCATATGTTATTCAAATTGCTCATCCAAGAAGCTTTTTTCCCAAAAAAAATTCTCTCAAAGACGAGAAAAAGCCCGTGAACGACAGCAAGAATGCGGCCTTTCGCCGTTTGAGTCAATGCACGCTATGTGAATGATATGTCAAATCTTCTTCATTATTTCTCAATCAGGAGACGTTCATTCCTGTCAATAGCGTCTACCAGGATATTGGGATTTAAAGTGTGAGGCACCTTTTCTAACAGGGTGCCGTCGGGTTTTAAAAGATAAAAGTACGAACTGTGATCGACGGAATATTCTAATGCTGAATCTTCCTGCTTGGTTTTCATAAAGAGGACGCCATACTTCTTCGCCAGTAATTGGGTTTGTTCCATAGTCCCCGTCATGCCTGTAATATCTTTATGGAAATATTGCGCGTATTGAGCACTTTTTTCAGGTGTATCCCTTTCTGGATCCAAAGTAATAAAGACAGGCCAGACTTTATTTAATTCATCCTGGGAGATGGCTTTCAAAGCGGCCCCCAGAATAGCCAGTGATGTAGGACAGACATCCGGGCAATGCGTGAAACCAAAGTAGACAACGCGCAGGCGGTTATCATTGGTATTGAACAAGTCGACAGACTCTTTGCCACTCTCGAGCTGGCCGCTTGACTGCTGAGCTTCTGCGACGCTGTCGTCATGGCTGTCTACGAGGTAACGGGTGGCCAGGCCAGCAATCAAGGCTACGGCCAGAATTATCCATTGAAATTTCACTGTGTCATCCTTAAGGAAACGTAGAGAGGTGTAAGGGAGCCGGAATCTGAGGTGATCTTGCCTTGCCAGGTCATAGCGTCCTGTGTACAGAAAGGCAGCATGAGTTCACCAGAAAAGCTGTCATCCGGTTGCCGGGTTAATTGTAGCTGATATTGTCCCATCATCATTTCATGACCTTCCAGGGTAAGAAGGAGGGTTGCTGTCTCTTTCGGCAGCTCAGGCCAGCGAATGGTCATTGTGGTAGGTTGCAGCGGGTGGACAATATTGTCGCTCAGCATGATGCTGGCATTGTTCTGAAGGCAGCTTGCCTGACTCAACTCACAGGCCTGTGCGCTGTCATAGATGGGTTCTGAGCGGATGAATGCCGGCAGCCACTCAATGGCGGCAAAGCCCAAGCAGAATGCCAGAATGAGCTTTACTGGCATTGACCAATGCATTGAGAAAAGCTTATGGGACATCGGTTTCTCGCGTAAGTATTTTGTTATCAGTTAACTGCGCTATGGTATCACGCTTTTTGTGGCGGTCGCAGTTGCGATAAAGAAAGGCTGCCAGATGGCAGCCTCAGCATTCACTCAGCGGCTAGTCTGCTGCAAATTTCTCCAGTCCCCACACCAGCACTATCCCGAGTAGCATGGCAATCACTGCATAGCTAAGGAGCGCTGGCTGGCCGGTAACCTGTTCAAAGCTAAAGGGTGACAGGTTGTGCTCCAGCAGGGGGACTTGTTCACCGCTGGAATTGGTGCGCCAGCTGATGGTTTCTTTCCAGGGCCAGACTTTGTTCAGTGTGCCGAGCATCAGGCCTGTCAGGAAGGTCAGCGTTAAATCGCGGTAATGACGAAGCAGCCAAGACAGAACATGAGAAAAGCACAGCAGGCCGATCACACAACCCGTCGCAAACAGTCCCAGAGTACCCAGCTGCAGCGATTTAGCCGCCGCGAGGATAGGGCCGTACATACCCAACAGCAGCAAAATAAAGCTGCCAGAGATGCCCGGCAGAATCATCGCGCAAATAGCAATGGATCCTGCTAATACTATGTTGATACTGGTCGGTGCCATATCAATAGGGTGAACAACCGTAATACCGTACGCAAATGCTGTACCGGCAATAATGCACAGAATCCGAGTCGCTCTCCAGTGCTGAACTTGTTTAAACATATGAACAGCAGAAATCAGGATCAGGCCAAAGAAAAAGGACCATAACGGGATCGGATGCGTATGCAGCATCCAGGTGATTACACGAGCCAGGGTGAGAATACTGGTGAGAATACCAGTGAGAAGCACAGTCAGAAAACCCGCGTTAATGTGGGTGAGAACTGCGCGGATTCCCTGTTTGCGCCACAGCGGGATCAGGCTGGGGTTGATGCGTCTGATGCTTTCCAGCAGTGTATCGTAAATACCGGTTATAAAAGCGATTGTACCGCCGGAAACGCCGGGAACGACGTCTGCTGCGCCCATCGCTAATCCCTTAAGAAATGTAAAAACGTTACTCATTTGATTCAGGTATAGTTGTTATGAAAGTGAAGGCATTATACCGACTTAGTGTCAAAACGGTATGAGCACTTTGTTGAGTTCAGGCGGAAAATGTAACGGCAGATGAGCCTGCCTGAAGTCTGTCACTGCCAGCAATTGGTAAATTGTCTCAAGATTCGATCATTATTTGCTGCTAATTTGCTTAACTCTAAAGTATGGGCCTGTGCGGTTCATATTTGAACAAAGGTGAGCAAGATGAAATGGAACAGTGTGATGTTATCGGCGCTGGTGGTTTCTGGAGTATTCGTCGCGAATGTTCAGTCGGAGAGTTTACTGATGTCTTATGACGAATATATGGAGCGGTGCACCGAAACATATGGCTCCGACAGGACAACCATCAGTGTCTGCGAAAATCAGTATCTGACTATGTATGCCAAAGATGAAGAGGTCACAGCGCAAGCTGAGACACAAGTGCCGGGCACTGCTCCCTCTTCAGATTCTTCAGAACCACAATCATCTGTACCTGAGACTGATACCGAGTAGCCGGAATAAACTCAGGTATTCGTTGCCGCATTCAATGGCAGAGTAACGGCGACAGTGACACCCAAACAATCATGGCGGTTTTTGATTGCGATTTGCCCTGCGTGATAATCCACGATCAACCGTGCAATATACAGACCCAGACCGAGATGTGGTTTGTCCTGATGTGCCTGACTGCGTACCGAGACCATTGAATGTAACAGTTGGTCGGCCATATCATCCGGTAATAGCGGCCCCTGGTTGCTGACAGTCAGAGTGGCGTGCTTGTCAGTTTGTGACAGTGTGACGTCAATCTGGCTGTTCGGTTGGCTGAATTCAACAGCGTTAGCTATCAGTTTATCCAGCAGCTGAGCCAGAAAGTCGGGGGCACCTGTGATACGGACCGGGGTGTCCGGCACCTGCACCTGGAAGTCTTGCTCAGCAAAGGCGAACTGATAACCTTGCATACAGCCGCTGATCAAGTCATTTAGCGTAAACTCTTCCATGTCTGCACCCTGCAGGCTCTGCTCGATACGGGTTGCTTCTGTCATGCTCGATAAAATCGTGCTCAGTCTTCTGATACCTTCCTGCGCCCGTTCGATATAGCGCTGTTCATCATGATTGAGGCTGGACATAGAAAGGTTATCCAGTGAAGAGCGGACGACGGCAACGGGTGTGCGCAGCTCGTGTGACAGCCGCGAAGACAGGTTTTCCAGGTAATGATTGTATTGTCCGAGCCGGTTAACCATGCTTGCCAGGCTGCGGGATAAATCACCAACTTCATCTTTTGACGATGACGCAGTGATTGCTTCGCGAATCCGGCCCTGAGCATCTATCGATTGCTCTGCCTGATCGCGTAACCGCCGGATACGGCCTGAGAGGCTTGAGGCAAACAGGAAAAGAATAATGGCAGCGATGATGATGATCGCCAGTAACACGTTGAAGAGTTGTTCCAGAGCCCGGTTTTTCAGGGTCTGAACTCCCTGGGTTGACTCTTCGGCGACCACGGCTCCCATCACTTTGTCATCCAGCCAGATGGGGTAGGCGGCGGACAGAATCATTGCTTTGCCGTCACTTGATGGCCGCCAGTGGGCGTAACCGCGTCCCTGCAAGGCTTGATCAACATTGACGCCTGTAATCAGTGCGGGATCGGCGGGCTTGTCGTCGAACGGGACAGGCTCTGATAAGAGAAAGGTGTAATAAAGCGGGCGCAGTAGGTGTTGATCCAGCCAGGAGCCTAAACCATATTCCTCTTCATCATAACGAACAGATGTTGCCCACACCCCGTCTGAATGCTGAATGTCGCCAGATTGCGCTAACACACGCTGATGTCGGTCCAATACCCAGATACGCGAACTGCTGTGCCCCATGCCTTTGACTATGCGCTCAATTTCCGGTGAGGGCAGCAGCACTGTACCCAAACCAGCCGCCGTTTTGCTGTTGGCTGTGCCTATGATGGTCTCAACATCACGGTGGGTATCGTGGTTAACATCATAAACAGACACCGACAGCCGTTGGCCGAGCTGTGACAAGGGCATGCTGATTTCCAGTGAGTAGCCATCCTGCCTTGGTTGCCACTGCGCTGTAATCAGGTTCGTGGCAGAGATCAGGTTTGGTTCGTCAAGCTCATCGGTGATCATCCAGGCTGAAGTCTGGCCATCTTGTTCAAGTGCAATCAGATAACGTTCGAACTCACCCTGTGGGGTTGTCAGTGCCAATATCAGATGATCGTTCCTGTCGACCTGATGACTGTTGGCACGGCGCAAAACGGTGTGTCTGTCCTTCACTTTCATGGCGGCATAAAATTGCTGGCTGTGTCGCCCGGCAATCAGATAGAAATCGGTTTGGCCCTGCTGGTAAGGGCGCTGGCTGAATCGGACATACTGACGTCCGTAGTAATGCATCTTGGCATCAAGATCCTCTGGCCAGTCTGCCAGGCTTCCGTCAATGGTAATTGAACCGGGCAAATCATAGATGTATAAATCGCGGCCATGCTGAACACGAGGCAGAAAACTGGCTTGCTGGCTGAACAGCGCAGGCCGTTCGTTCAGCGCGGTGGCAATGGCTCTGGCTGTGCCAATCAGAGTTTGCTCTTGCCCCTGACGGAGCAGTTTTTCCATTTCGAGAACAAACCGATACCCGAACCAGGGCAGGGTGAGCAACAGGCTGGCGATGATAACTATCTTTACGCGAAGACCTGCGGTGAGTCGTGCGGTCAGGCTCCCCATCGGTATCCCATTCCGTAGACAGTATGAATATGATCAAAGTCGGCATCATGCTGGGCAAACTTTTTGCGTATCCGCTTGATATGAGACGTGATGGTACTGTCATCGACCACGACGTGGGCATCCTCCATCAAATCCTGACGACTTCTGACATGGCCCGGACGTTTCGCCAGCGCGTACACCATCCAGAACTCTGTCACAGTCAAATCAATGTGTTGCTCCTGCCAGAAGATCTGCATTTTGTTCTGGTCAATGGTCAAAGCTCCCCTGTGCAGCAGTGTCTCTTCTGTGGCGGGGGCAGACATCAGCTCACTGCGCCGGAATAGCGCGGCAATTCTTGCCATTAAATGGGGCAGGCTGATGTCTTTAGTGAGATAGTCATCTGCCCCCATCCGCAGTCCGCACACCGTATCGAAGTCGCTGTCACGTGCAGTTAGAAAAATGATGGGTACAGTGGGAGACAGGGCGCGTAACGACTGACAAAGTGCGAATCCGCCATCGATTTCATGGCCTAAGCCGATATCAATGATGGCCAGATCGGGCAGTTTGAGTTCGAACGCCTGCTGGGCTTGCTGGCGGTCTGCGTAACCCTGCACTTTGTAACCGTGCTTTCTCAGCACATCCATGTAGTTTTCCCGAATTGCCGCTTCGTCTTCAACAATGGCTATATGTTTCATTGATTGCTTCATCATTCACCTTGGAGAAAACTGACTATACCTGAACTGGCAGGCTAAAAAAGTGCAAATCCGCCTTCAAAGCCAATTGCCATAATGTTGCCACATTTGATCAGCACATTGCCTTTTTCTCTCCCTCTTAGTGCCTGAACACTTTGTTTTAATTCTCTCATCGGCAAACGAGAGCTGCATTAACGGCCTCAGATGCTTGTTCGGATAACACAGAAATGATGAGGAAAATCAGATGAACACCATGATGAAAAAACAGGCTCTTTCCCTTTTGGTTGTCACAGCGGTGATGGGTGTCAGCACTCAGGTTCATGCGGGCCAGCAGAGTACAGCAAACACTGAACCGGTTGCACAGCAAGAACAATGGATTGGTATGGGTTCCGGTGCCGCAGTCGGCGGTCTGGTTGGTGGTCCGGTCGGTGCTGTTATTGGTGCAATGGTCGGCGGGATTATGGGTACAGCCGTTGGCCAGGAAGGTTATATCGCCAGCCAGACAGCGCGTTTGAGTGAGCAGCAGAAAACCATTTTTGCTTTGAATGAGCGTAATGCCGAGCTGGAGCCTGTTCTGAACAGCTACCAGGAAATGCAGCATGAAATGGCCAGCTTGCGCGAGACACAGCAGAAGCATGATATGGCATTGGCAATGAACGTACATTTTCGGACCGGTTCGGCAGTGATTGAGCCCCATTTTCAGGCTCAGCTGGATGAAATTGCAGAACTGATGAAGCAATCGCCAGAAATAAACTGGGAATTATCAGGCTATGCAGACCGCCGTGGCGGGTCGGAGCGTAACCAGGTTCTTTCTGAAGAGCGTGCGACTGCCGTCAGGGATTATCTGGAATCTCGGGGCGCGAACCCATTGCAAATTGTCACCATTGCTTATGGCGAAGAAGAGCCGCTTAAAATGGATGAAAGCTGGGAGTACGACTTTTTTGACCGCCGCGTCACTTTGCGTAGCCAGCAGGGGCCGGTTCAGACAGCGCAGTCGCATTAAGGGGGATGTATGGCATCGACAGCTCAGTTTACGCTCAGCAGTTGCTTAATACCGATAGCGGTTCTGGTGTTGTTTACTATGCAGCTGGCAATGAAAAGCGATGATCGCACATTGTCAGTCAGTCATCAGATCGAGGCGAAGGGATTCAATGATGGTATCTGGCAAGATATGGACAGTCTTTCACCTAATCAGTAGTTTGGTTCAGTATCAGGGGAGCCGGGTTGAACTGGCCCCTGATACCTGGGCGGGAGCACTGCTGAAGCTGACATTACTGCATTTGAGTCTGGTGTATTGCTGATAAGACTACGCGCCTTTTAACCTTTGTCTGCCAAACGTTGTGAGTAAGCCCGTGGCGAATTACACGGGCTGCTTTAAAGCTGCTCTCAGTCTGTCTTGGACGACTTCAACCAAAAGATCCGGCTGGAATTTAGAAATGAAACGGTCGCAGCCAACTTTATCGACCATTGCCTGATTAAAGCTTCCGCTGAGTGAGGTGTTTAGTGCAATGAACAGATCTTTCATCCTCTCATCACTGCGGATTTCGTGAGTCAGGCGATAACCATCCATTTCCGGCATTTCGGCATCGGTGAACATCATCAGGATCTCGTGGCTTACCTCTTTTCCTTCATCACACCAGCCTTTGAGAATATCCAATGCTTTTTGCCCATTAATGGCTTCAATGATTTCCAGACCAAGTTGCGAAAGGGTGTCCCTGATTTGTGCTCTCGCAGTTGAGGAATCGTCAACAATCAGAATTTTGCGTCCATGAAACTGACTGACTAAATGCTGATCGAGAATATCGTCAGAAATGTCTGTGTTGTATGACACGATCTGAGCCAGCACCTTTTCGACATCGACGATGCTGACCAGCCTCTCAACACCTTCTCTTTTAATTCTTGTAATGGCGGTAAGATAATTGTTTTTACCGACTTGGCTGGGTGGCGGCTGAATGTCCTGCCAGGTCATATTGGCAATGTTCATGACCTGTCCGACGAGAAAGCCCTGAACGCTTCGATTGTATTCAGTAATGATAAGGTTGGTTTCAGTGCTCTCTTCCGTTGCTCTTATACCAATAGCTTTTCGTAAATCAATGATTGGAATCGATTGTCCGCGAATGTTGGCGACGCCACAGACACTGGAATGGCTGCCTGGCAGCGAGTGCAGGTGAGGTTGTTTGACGATTTCACGCACTTTGAACACGTTAATCGCAAATAATTGAGCAGAATGAAGCCGGAAAATCAGCAATTCAAGGCGGTTCTCTCCAACAAGCTGTGTACGAAGATCGACTGCATCAAGAATGGTCGTCATAAAATGCCCGTAAATGTGGTTTTTGTTCTGAATTTCAGCAAATTATAGAGAGAGGAAGCCAATATTCCTAACGAAGGTTACAAAGGTAAGAGCAACATCCCAGTTTCATAGTGAATGCGTCAAAAGAAAAGCGCATCAATCTTGTTTTTTACCGTTGCTGGCTGTTCGTACTTAAGGTTTGTCACACTTTTCACTTTGTTGGGCTCTAAAGTGAAAATTCAGTATTAGATGCTGCTTTTCATGTGAAAGACGGCGGTATGATATTGATCTTTCATGGCAGTATTACTCAAATTCTGAATTTTATTTTTAAGATATGGCCTTTGCAGCAATATCCTGCTGCTGCTTGAGTTGTTAACTATTTTGTAACTTTTGGCGGGAAGTTGTTTTCTGTTAGGTGTTTATAATGTTTCAGAATGTAACTGGCTGAAAATGAAACATTTTAGTAACAATGCTTAGAGGAACGACCACTGTTAAACCTCTGTGAAACCTGAAACAATAGCCGCAAAAGGGCGATCCGGTGAAAGAATTGGCGCCCATTGTCATTAACGTCGGGTTTATGAGTGAGGTTCTTATGAAGTTCTTGATCATTCTGGCTGTATCGGTTGTTGCCGGTGTTTTCTCAGGGGAGCATCTTCATTCATTTATGGCCGGCTTTGGTATAGCGTCTCTGGCGGTAGGTGCGGCCTACTGGCTGGCATTCCGGGCAACACGTTATCCTCAATTGGCATTAATGCTGCTGCTAACCGGGTTAATGGCGAAAATGGGTGTTACTGTCGCTGGGGTAATGTGGGGACTGGAAAATCAGGTGATTAACTCACCTCTGGTATTTGCTCTGTCATACCTTTTCTTTTCTATTGTGGCGACTTACGGCTACTTCAAGTTGCGTGAATATCAACTTACCCGGCTTGAAACGCTCAAATTTGCCAACGCATAATGCAGAAAGGGCCACAGATAAGTGGCCCTTTGTCTTGTCACTCCGCGAACATTGCATGCCGTCGCTTTAAACGTGATGCCGTAACCCCATCTGAACCGTGCCTTTTACTTGCAGATCCGCAGTCAGTAATGCCAGATTGGCTTTATATCCTGTTCTGACTCTTCCATAGTGTGCATCCAGTCCCAGAGCTTTGGCCGGGTACAGGCTTGCCATCCGCAATGCCTCTTCTTTGCTGACACCCACATGATTAATCAGATTATGCACACCTTCAATCATGGTAATGGCCGCGCCGGCAATGGTGCCATCGGCATAATGGCATTTACCGTCAGTGACATAGGCCTTGGTGCCAGCCATATCGTACTCTTTGAGGTCAGTACCCGCTGGTGTCACAGCATCGGTAACCATAAAAAGTTTCTCTCCCAGAAGCTGGTGGGCGATTCTGATTGAGGCGTAATTCACATGAATGCCATCAACAATAATGCCGGCATGGGGTTTGCGATCAAAGATATAGCCGACAGCACCTGGCTCACGAGAATCCAGTGGACTCATCGCATTAAACAGATGTGTGGCCATACTGATGCCGTGTTTGGCTGTGTAGTCGGTGTACCGGCCATTGGTATGGCCCATAGACACTATAATGTTCGCCTCTGTCAGCTGGTTAATCACTGATTGCTCACAAGACTCAGGCGCCAGTGTGATCACTTTTATGCAGTGGGCATGGCGAATGAGATACTCAGCAGTTTCTTCATCAAGATCCCTGATGCATTGTTCCTGATGGGCCCCTTTCTTTTGGCGGTTGATGAAAGGGCCTTCTAAATGCAGCCCCAGCACTCCTTCAGATTCCGGGGTATCAATGCTTTCAATTAACTGAATGACTGCGTTAAGCGGTTCGGCTTCACTGGTAATAAAAGTGGGAAGATATTGGGTGGTACCGTAGCGAAGGTTAGTGGCATTCATGGTATCCAGGGTGGATTTGGCAATGTCTGTGTTTAGCAAGACGCCGCCACAACCGTTTAGCTGAATGTCTATGAAGCCTGCGGTGGCCAGTAAACCAGTCCCGTCCAGACAGTCGGTCGGGAGTAATTGCCGGGACTTAGCTTGCGACATGGGCATGACGGCAGAGATGGTATCTCTGTCAATAAAAATGGCTTGATCTTCAGCAATCGTGCTGCCATCAAACACGCTGATGTGGGTTATGGCGTACATGGGCCGGACTCCGAGAATGCAGAGGAGGAGATTAACCTATGGCTATCTTATTTTTTTTATGAAAATAAGATAGCCTGCATTGAATCCGGGATCAATTTATCCGTGCAATTAATGTCAACTTTGTGACTTAATTATTTGATGAGGTTTAAGATCTGCCTGAAGCTTTCGCCTTCAGCGACGCCTTGTAACTCAAAAAGTACCATTTCTGTGCACGAGACCGAGGCACCTGCTTGTTGCATACGATTCAGGGCGACTGTTTTGTTCGCCGCATTCCGTGAAGAGACAGCATCAGAAATGACTTCTACGTGGTAGCCTTTACGAAGTAAATCCATGGCGGTTTGATAGACACAAATGTGCGCTTCTATCCCGACCAGCAGCACGTTCTTGCAACCAGTGGAAACTAAAGCGTCCATAAAGTCGATCGACTGGCAACCGCTGAAACAATTTTTGGCGATGGGCGTCTGATCAGTGAGGTGCTCAGCAATCTGCGGAATTGTGGGCCCAAGCTTATCGGGTAACTGCTCTAACCAGATGACAGGTAATTGAAGGGCTTTTGCCCCTTGAGCCATGACTGACAGGTTTTGATAGAGGGTATCAGTGTCTGACATCAGGCTGGCCAGCTTTCCCTGAACATCAACGATCACCAGCGCGGTTTTATTGCGATCCAGCATAGGAATGTCCTTATCTTAAATTCACCGTTATGTGCTTTTACATGAAAAGTTTAGCGGTGATTGCTCTGTGGTTATAGGGCAGAACATGGTTCTATCTGACCATAAAGTCAAGTCGGTTTGGTATTTTGTCTGCCCCTTAAGCTAAAATAGTTTGGTGAAGCCGACCAAAGCGAAAAGCCTTGTAACTTGTTTCATCTTTACATTGTGGGTAAATGACGGAACAATGACCCGATATTGAAACGTACCTGAAAAACCATGACTGAAAAAAAATCGAATCCTCTTACTGATCTTATCTTCAATGTCATCGTACCGTCTGTGGTACTGATGAAGCTGAGTGGCCAGGAACAACTGGGCCCTGTTAATGCATTGATACTGGCACTGGCTTTCCCGATTGTGCTGGGTGGCTATGAACTGATCAAGCACAAGAAGTTTAACTTCATTTCGTTATTGGGCTTTGTCAGTGTACTACTGACCGGTGGAATAGGTTTACTTGAACTTGATAATCAATGGCTTGCAATTAAAGAAGCGTTGATTCCTGGTTTAATTGGGCTTGTGGTGTTTGTCTCTACATTCACTAAGTACCCTGTTGTAACCAAAATGATTTTCAACGATGCCGTCCTGAATCTCTCGCTGATTAAAGAGAAATTGACACAAAATGGCAAACTAACCGAATTCAATAAGTGTCTGGCACAGTCTAATTATTTGTTTGCCAGTACGTTTGTGTTTTCCTCAATAATGAATTACGTACTGGCCACCACCATAGTAACCAGCCCGGCAGGGTCAGAAGCATTTAATGAAGAGCTGGGTGAAATGACGCTGCTGAGTTATCCGATGATCGCGATTCCTTCCATGCTGATGATGTTCGGTATCTTTTATTATGTCTGGCGCTCTATCCGGCGCATGACTAATCTTGAAGCTAACCAGATTTTCAAGATGCAGTAATACCGCCAAGGGCTTACCACTGAGTAAGCCCTTTTTACATCTGTGTATCACAGAGTCGATGACGGTCTTGTACGCAGATATCGGGCAAAACGAGGGATCTGGTTATGTGTAAATCCGTTATATCTGATGGTGACTATACTTCCGATTTCAGGGGGAACGGCACGATCTGCATCTGAAAAACCCGTACCGATTTTAAAGGGCGGCAAAGCATCCATCTTTACCCAAAGTGCCCCCATTAACCCCTGATATTTCCCTTTCCCTGGCTCGTAACCAACAACGATGGCTTCCGCATCTTCGAAGCGTTTTATTTTTACTAAGCTGTCTGACCGGCCTGCGACATAGGGTTGAGAAGCATGGTGTAACATTATTCCTTCACCGCCATCGGCTTCTATCTCTGCTAGCCAGTTCTTCACCATGGCTATTGAGGCCAGTTTTCGCTGCTCTATGATGTTGATGTATGGATGATTGGATGCATTGACCAGTGTGGTTACATGGCGCCAGCGTTCATCAAATGAACCAGGATATACGGGGGCATCAAAGACCATGAATCGGATCTTTTCCCATTGCTCACGGTTTGGCGATGCGTCCAGCACTGTTTGTGACACCAGATGAAAAGCGCCTCTTCCGGCCCATAATTCACCTTCTAACACATCATCAGGCAAACCAGCCGTGAACCACTGTGGTGCATGAATAACGTGCCCTGTCCGGGTTTGTAGCTGCTGGCCATTCCAGTGAGCGCGAATGCCATCTAATTTCTCGCTGACCCAATAATCGGTGATTCTTGTACCCAAAGGGAGCAGAAACGAGTCATCCTGCCAGACAGCCGAAGTTGCTCTCATTGTTACTGTTTCTTTGGCATAACTGATTGGGCTCAGCATTAAGGTGATGATCATCGCCAACTCAGATTGCTTCATGTTAGTTTCCTCCGGGGGCTACAAGGGCAAAAAGTAACCGGACACTGTCATATCCAGATTTTATTCCGAGGGGAAAAGCGACAGAGTGCGGCAGGAATGTGATTCTGAATAGCTAATTTTCTATCGCTATCATAGACTTTGCGAATGAAGCCTCAATGAAGCTTGATATAGTTCTGACATCGGTTCGCATCGATTGTGGTAATTTGTGTCTATGCCACTTAGCTACCCAGGGCTCTTGCCGTCATTTGGGTATATTGGGCTGGTTATCGATGCGTAATCATGTATTGAACTGGGTAGTTTGTTAGGAGAAAGGAATGGAGTTGATGTCGAACTGGAAAGTGACTCTGGTTGCCGGTTTAATCGCAGGAATGCTACTGGCATCGGCAATAGGGCACATTCAGCATCAGCCAACGGTTGCGGAAATGGACAACCTTCGTGAGATAAACACTGAGCAGGCGGAGCAAATACAAAGCCTGAGCACGCGGTTAGAAGCGATGGCGTCAATGGAAACTCAAAAAGCGATTGAATTTGAAGAGTTACAGCAGCAACTTGAGCAAAGAACGCTGGAGCTATCTTCAGTACGTGAAGAGCACGCAAAGCAGATGGCGGCCCTTAAGCAACAGAAAAAGCAGCTGGTTGTGACCAAAAAACAATTAGGCACCAAAGTAGAGACGCTGACTGAAGCAACCCAAAAACAGCAGACTGTACTGTCCAACTCTAAAGCGTTGTACCAGCAGCAGCTAGGGCTGCAAAAACAGCTCAGCCAGGTGGAGGCTGATGTGAAACAAGCGCGGCGTGTTGCAGAAGAGTTCAAAAAGCCGTGCGACGAGTTTAAATCCGGCAAGAGCTGGAACTGGGTTTCTCAGGCTGATTGTGATCGTTATGAAGCAAAATTATCTAAAGTGGCTGAAGCTGAAGTGGAACGAACGGCGCTTCAGAACGAACTTGATGAACTGAATGAGAAAATCAATGTTACATTGCCAAAAGATGAGTGATGTTCATGACGATCAACAAGTGTCAACCTGGCAACCTGAGCATTCAGGATGTGTTTTCAGACATACCAGATAACCTGCCGGAAGAGCTGTTTCAGACTCTGATTAATACGTCTGATGTACGTATTGAGCGAATCATCTCACGTGGCCACCAAACACCACCTGACGAGTGGTACGATCAAAATGAAGATGAATGGGTGATGGTCATTCAGGGTGCCGCCGAGCTGGCATTCGATGATGGCCGTTTGCCCGTTCGGTTACGTGAAGGCCAGAGTATCTACCTTCCTGCACACTGCCGTCACCGGGTCAGCTGGACGGCTCCCGGCGCGAATACCATTTGGCTGGCCGTATTTTTTCCGCCTGACTGCAATGACCTGTCAATTCTGCCTGAATAAAACCGGCATCAAGAAGATACCGGAGCTGTTGTTGTCTGGTTTTCACTGTGCCGCCAGATAAGGTTTAGCCAACCGGCAAAGCTAGAGCAACTGGAAACTGACGAGCGCTCGCTAATACCTCGGCTTTTTTGGTGATAGTGGCAGCGCTAAGCTGCTGCGTCACTGTAAAGCGAGCTTCCAGAGGCAATGTCAGGCCGCTTTGTTCAGCGGTAATCAATCCGTCTTCTACCAGCTTTTTAATGATGATCTCTGCGGCGGTTAATGCAGAGGACGCTTTAACGATCTCGGTGCGGGCATAGCGGTATCCATCAAACGAGACATCGGCAGCGCGAAGAGAGGGATCGTCTCCCGGAATCTGTTGCGCCCCAAACAGTGGCGGGCCGCCGACACTGGCTGTTTTATACGCTGGCAGATGTTTGGCAATATGCGCGATGGCCCTGTGCGTTCGTTGCTCTATATCACTGGGCTGCCAGCCGTTTCTCAGCATATTTTTGTATAGCGGATTTAAAACAGGTTGAGCACTGTGTTCAGTGCTGCTGACCAGGCCGTCTTTGAAGAGCGTGATGTCTTCTGTCATGCCGTGTAATTGGAAGTAGCCGTCCGGGTAGGGAGTAAGCTGAGCCATTCCCAGCGGGGTGCCACGCTGACCATGGAAAATAATTTCAGGCCATTCTGCTTTGCTGTCTTCCCACCGGGTAACATAGGCCGCTTTAAATTCGACTAAACGTTTACGTTTATAATGCGCCATATCGTCTAAGGTACCGGTTCGGTAACCGCACGCATTGATCAGATAATCCACTTCCTCTTTGTGGCTGTTGTAAACGCTACTGTTTTCACCCAGAGAACGGTAAGTAATTTGCCATCTACGGGTCTGACTATCCTGCTCTATATGGGTGACTTTGGTATGTGTTCTGACCTGGCTGCTGGGAAGCGCATCCAGTCCCAGAGTGACAGTGGCGGCTAAACGAAAAACACTTACGCCGTACTCCTGAACAAGTACGATGGGGAATTTGAAATTATCCAGGTCAAGGTGTTTTGCGACCGGAACCATCCAATCGTCAGGCGCTGTCGCATGGTCGGGCATTTCACGTTGAGCCAGTCTTTCCAGATCTTCGCGATAATAGAGACGGAAATAATCATCAGGCTCGCCCAATACCGCATTTGCCGCATCAATCTGAACCAAGGCTTTATAGTGTTGTTCAAGCAAAGTCAGCCGGGGAAGCAATAAGTCGGGATGGCCGGGATCCTGTTTCGGAACCGCGATGACTGTGGGGCGAATATTAGCGCTGTGTTTATAGACTCTTAACGTATCGACAGACTGTGTCAGCAGTTGGAGACACTGCTCATCTGAAATGTCACGATACAGATTGCCACCTGCGTGTAAGTGGCAGATAGGAGGACCATTAACCAGGCTTGGCCCTTCCTCGAAAAGATTGACAGAGAAACCTTGCTCGGCAAGCCGAAGTGCAATGGTAGAACCTGCCATTCCGCCGCCAATAACCCCAATTTTCAGATGGCTAAAAGGTTTGTTTGTGCCAGTTTCAGTTGTCATCAGCGGTAAATTCAACATTTTTGTAATTAGTTCTCATGCCGGACATTTTACTTGTCTGGCGCTCCGTTTGAAACAGTGAACATAAACAAACTCATTGATTGTTCATTTTTCTGTCAGTGTGAATTTACAATGTAAACATTGTGCGTGTAGGTGCACATTCAGGGTTAAGTTGCCAATCTGCATGATTGATAAAAGCCTGACCCGACACCTTGCGGATTTACCTGCTGTCAGTGGTATTTTTTTGACTTGAATGACCAAGAAAGACCCATTTTAGGGTTTTTGTCACAGATTATGCTTAAAAATCGCTTTAGCTGAATGTCTTAATAAAGATAACGGCGCGCTATAACCTGCTTATAACCTTGCCAAAATTGACATTCCTGACTAAACCCTTAGAGGTAGTGGTGAACTAATAACAAGGAAAATTTTATGATTCGAATAATCAAATTTGTTCCGTTGGCGATTTTTTTGTCTGGTTCAGTTGTCGCCGCGACAGAGAATCCGTGGTATTTCGGCGCCCGAGTGGGTGGCACACATTTCAACAATTTTGATGGTGCTATTGATGGCCAGAAAAGTGATTACGGGCAAGATGACTGGGGTGGAGGCGTTTTTCTGGGATATCAGTTCTCTCCTTCGGTTGGTTTAGAGGGTGGTTACACCTACCTTGGTGAAGCCGATTATGATTTAGGCAGTGGTGGCTTTGAAGCTTATGGTTTGGATTTAGTTGCCAAGCTGACATGGCCTGTAACAGATGTTGTTGACTTGTATGCTAAAGCGGGCGGTTTTTTCTTTAATGTCGATAACACGGTAAATGGTGCAGATGATAGTGGTACATCGGGCACTGCAGGGGTTGGGGCTGAGTTTTATATGAATCCCAACGTATCAACACGCTTAGAATATCAATATTACAATCAGGTTGGGCGCAGTGAGCCTGGTAAGGCAGATATTCATTTCTACGGTTTGAGCCTGGTTTATCACTGGGGAGCACCAGCGGCCGCGGCAGTTGTTGAAGAGGCGGCTCCGCTGCCAGAGCCCGCGCCTTTACCTGCTGCGACTATCCAGCCACTTCGGGTGGCATTGCCGTTTAACTTTGACAGTAGTCAGTTAACGCAAGAAGATATCACGCGCCTGCAACCCATTGCCGATCGTTTAGTGAATTATCCTGACAGTAAACTTCAGGTAATTGGCCACACAGATGCTTCAGGTACATCGGCTTATAATCAGAAACTGTCTGAAGAACGGGCAGCAGCAGTCGCTGGCTATCTGGCGGGCTACTTCAGTATTGGTATGGACAGAATTGAGATTAAAGGATTTGGCGAGCGGGATCCTATTGCAACGAACAACACTGAAGAAGGACGAGCGCAAAACCGGCGGGTAGAAGCTTATATGCCTGGTATGTCAGCCAGTAGTGCCAAATAGTTAAATAAATTATTTCCATTGAAAGCCTTCGCTAGCCGAAGGCTTTTTCTTTAAATGGGAAAAGTAATGTGATTAATGAAGGAAATAAATTAGTGCATTATCGCTCAATTACATTTTAGCTTGAACATCAATTCCAGAAGTGCAATAAGGCACAAGCATTAAATGCTGTAATCCATCAACGTCATCACTGTATGCAACTTGGTACGCTTTTTGGTGAAAAACGTAAATTGAGGATTACTTATGAACAAATGGAAAGTCACTTTCACACTAACAGCGTTATACGCTTTTACGGTTTTTCCTGCATATTCTGCCGCTGTCGATCCTGGTTCTGAGCGAGTATATGAACCGAGAATCGTAGGGGGCGTTGATGCAATCAGCCAGGACTGGCGCTTCTTTACGCAGATAACTAGTCGCTTTAGTAACAGATCATTTTGCGGGGCAAGTTATTTAGGTGGCGGATACGTATTAACGGCGGCGCATTGCGTTGATGGCGATTTGCCGGGGGATTTAGCGGTAAAAGTTGGGGCACATCAATATAATGGCACGGATGGACTTCGTGCTAATGTCAGCCAGATTCATATTCATCCTCAGTACGTTCGCAGTACATTAAGCTATGATATCGCAGTGCTTAAGCTGGATAATGATGTGAATGCGCCTGCGGTTGATATTGCTACGGGCAGTTTGCATCAATATGTGATTGAAGGTGATGATTTGAGAGTTGCTGGCGTGGGACGGCTCTCGGAAGGCGGCATCAGCCCGACAATCTTGCAAGAAGTGACAGTGCCTCTCGTCAGTGATCACGTTTGCCAACAAAGTGGGGGCAGTTATCAGAATGTCGGCATCGACAACTTTTGTGCCGGCTATCCGCAAGGCCAAAAAGATTCATGCCAGGGCGACAGTGGCGGTCCCATCATTGTGAAACACAATAATCAAATAATTCAATTGGGAATTGTTAGTTGGGGGATTGGATGTGCGAGACCAGATCAGTATGGTGTTTATACTGATATTGCTGCGCTAAGAGAGTGGGTTGACAGTGTGATTGGCGGTCAGGTTGATACCCCTTCACTGGCTTATGATGCAATTACAAACTTGGCTGATTTCACTGTAGGTGAGCGGGTAAGCCATGCTTTTACATTTAAAAATACAGGCTTGGCCCAAGCAAACATTACACGTGTGAATATATTGGAGGCGGGGGTTGCTGAGCAAGCTGTTATTGTCAGTGATACTTGTTCCTCGGCTTCTTTGAATCAGCACCAAAGCTGTAGTGTGCTGGTAGAGTTCGGTGCGGGTACACCCGGAAATGCGAAAGTGACGTTGTCTCTTATTGCTCATCACTCTCAATCCGCAATTGAGGCGGTGGTCCAGGCATCTGTACTCAGCGCTGATGGCAGCCAGAACGGAGGCAGTTACGATTACGCTTATCCTGAGGGGCTGGGCCAATATGGTGCAGGCACTATTGTTTTGGGGACCAATGGGATGAGATATCAGTGCCGACCTTACCCGAACAGCAACTGGTGTAATTCAGGGGGACCGTATGCTCCTGGCACGGGTTGGGCAGCAGGCGATGCATGGAACGCACTTTAAGAAAATAATTGCTGATTGTTGATATCTGTAAGCCGTCAGTACAGAAAGGCATCGCTATTTGCGATGCCTTGATAGTTAGCCTGGTGCTTTACAGTTGGGATGTGTTGCTGTTGAAACGGGCAAACGGCCGATTTCACGCCGTAAATCATCAATACGTGATGCATGGGAAGGGTGGGTTGACAGTATTTCCGGAGGTTGCCCGCCGCCGCTGGCTTTGCTCATGTTTTGCCAAAGCGCCACGCTCTGATTCGGATCGAAACCGGCTTGTGACATCATTCGCAGCCCAATGATATCGGACTCCGATTCCTGCGCACGGCCATAAGGCATCAGAATGCCGTACTGTACACCAAGCCCGAGCCCGGCCATGGCCATTTCCTGATACTCAGTGCCACCGAGGGCGACACTGGAAATTTGCAAACCAAGGTTGGCTAACTGTGAGCGGGACAAGCGCTCATTGCTGTGTTTGGCAAGGACGTGACCAATTTCATGGCCGATAACAGTTGCGAGTTGATCCTGATTCTTTGCGACTTTCAGCAGGCCGGTATACACGCCGATTTTTCCGCCGGGCAGCGCGAAGGCGTTCACCTGATCACTGTCGAATACTACCACTTCCCAGCTTGGTGCTTCTGGCTGGCGGCCAAGCGATGCAGTTAAAGCGCGAGTGACACACTGAACATAGGTGTTAACCTGAGGATCAGTATTGATCTTTTCCTTTGTTTTCATCTCTTCAAATGACTGTGCGCCCAGTTGCGACATGTCCTGTTCAGAGAACAGCAGTACCTGTTGCCGGCCAGTGGGTGAATTACTGCAAGCAGCCAGCAGTAACGCACTTGCCAGCAAACTGGTAACGGGTAAATGGCGAAATGCAATCATAGTTCTCACTCCTCGCTTTTTAGTATATGCCATCCTGTACATCGCTTATCAGCCATTTATATAGATGTTATGCTGGCGCAGTCTAGCTTGTTATAAGGAATCGCAATGTCGATTTGGCAAAAGAAATTTGATCTTAACGACTTAAATCAAACCTCAGTGAACACCCTGGTTCAACACCTCGGAATCGAATACAGTGCCTTTGATGACAATAGCTTGACGGCAATAATGCCAGTAGATTCAAGAACTCACCAGCCTTTTGGTATGTTGCATGGTGGAGCATCGGTCGTTCTGGCTGAAACTCTGGGGTCGATTGCTGCTAACATGTGTGTCAGTGACAATAAGTACTGTGTGGGTCTTGATATCAATGCCAATCATGTACGTGTTGTTCGTACTGGCTTTGTTAAAGGAACGGCCAGCCCTGTACACCTAGGGGCAACGACTCAAGTCTGGCAAATTACTATCACCGATGAGCGGGATAATCTTGTGTGTACAAGCCGGTTAACTATGGCGGTACTAAAACATAAAAAGAAGGACGAAGCATGATTCTGACATTCAGCCAGGGTAGGATTGTAGCTAATCAGCATGAGTTGGTTATTCGTCTTGAAGGGACGGGTAAAGTGACTTTGCAGGCAAGGGCCGATGATATCCGGTTGCTAAGACAACCAAATATCATTACAGCAACAGGGAGTGGCGTGCAATGGTCAATACATTTGGATGATGATGCACAACTTAAAGCCCTGTCAGATTGTATGGGTATTGCCATTGATTCTCATCGTAATTAGAGATTATTTCCTTTTTATAATTATTAGCCATACTTTTACCTTTTTTGGGGGATATATCGCGAAGTTAAGCTTAATGGCTTTTATATCTGATCATTTTTCTACAAAATCGAATGATTACATTTGATTTTTCGATGTATTTAGAGCTTGCAGATTAGCTATTTATTGATGTGGCTATAAGAAAGGATATCTATGCAAGAACCTCAACTTAACAGAATTGCGGTTAACGCTTTTCGTGCTCTGTTTAGCAGTTGCCCTGATTTTTGTAACCTGCAATCTACTTTTTATGGTTGGGTTGCATTTCTTGCTACAGAGAAACGACGAGTGGTTATCAAATTTTGCCGGCAGGCTGGCCGGCTGAGTCAGGAAATTAATTCTCTTAATCGCTTAAGATCAATGGTCGATTGTAAAGTGCCTGAAATTTTATTTTTTGGCTGTGAAGAAGGGCATGAATTTATTGTTATGGAGTGGGTGGAGGGTGTCCCGGCAAATGAACTACCGAATGAAGCACATGTACTGAAGGTATTTTCTGAACATTTTACAGACATTCTTATTAATATGCACAATCAACCCCATGATGAGGGGTTTGAAATAGCAGAGAATAAGTATGATTCCCAGATAATACCTGCATTTGAAATATGGATGGACCCGGTATTTCAGTACGTATTAGACAGAGAATCCCCTTTCTCAGCGGAGCTGAAAAATCATTTCGAAAAACTCTGGGATGACCGTCAGCATGTATTGGAACCCATGAATGAAAAGCCATCTTTTGTGCATGATGATTGTCATTTAGCGAATGTCCTTTTTGATGCAAAGACGTTTAAAGTGGCGGCAATTCTTGATCCTGCCGATGCCGGCATAAAGCATCGGGAGTTTGATGTGTTCCATTTAAATGATATTCGTCCTGAATTGGATCTCATTGCTCGTTATGTGGCGAAATATCCCCTTGCCGAAGGTTATGAAATGCGGCGCTGGTATTTAAGCCTCTGGGACGATGCAAAACATGCATCAAATATCGGCTGGTATGATGAGCAAAGCTTCATGTATAAACTGCAGGAATACCATGTCTTATCTAAAAGGACTGGCAGGATATTTTGAGAGATGTCGCCAAATTGTTTACAATATGCGCGTATTCTCGACCTTTAGTGGCAGCCGTATGAAAAAATTGCTCTTTTTGTTTGTAATATCTCTTCTGTCGGGTTGTGTGTCTTCTCCTTCGACTCAGACCTCAGATCAGAGTGTGGACGTGGCTCAAACTGATAAATCCATAACGTCAGTGCCGGAGAAGCAATCTGAATCAGCTAAGGTGGTTCCGTCCGCACCGGTTGTTGTCACGCCTGCGGAAACCACGCCTCAAACAGCTAACACTCAGCCCCCTGCCGTTAAGGCGCAGCCAAAGAAAGTGAAAACGCGCGATGGCAAGTTGATCCTGGGTCAGCACGAGTGGGTGTGGCTGAGTCCGGCAAAGCAGTTCGTGAAAGTACGGATTAACCAGGAACAAAAAGCATCGACTCTTGGTGTGACCTCACTGGTTCCTTTCGAGCGTGATGGTAATGAATGGGTCAAATTTACTGCTCGCGGTATGGACTTCGAATTACCCGTGACCCGGTGGTCGGGAAAAGAGGACACTAAATCAGCCATTGTCCAGGTAAGAACCATTCTGGGTGATCTTAACGCACTAACCGATTTTGCATTAGTGGAAGGCAAAGATGTTGTGCTTGGTGAGAATTTCACAAAAGACGTGGCGATTGTCGATTCAACCCGTGACTTTGTTCAGCCTAAAAAGAAGAAATGAAGATGCGCGGCAAGACACAGTCTTGATGACAGTGAGCCAGGCAGCCATAAACTGCCTGGCTCAGTGCGATTACGCAGATCTTGTCTGAACTGAGACTTCATAGCTGGTGAATTTACGCACATTGATAACACCAGTGTCGAATATCAGATATTGCCCTTTGATACCAAGTAAAATCCCTTCAACAACAGGTTCTTTGTCGAAATTGTGCGACTGTATTTTCTTTGGATACAAGCTAACCGGGTAAGCAATCTCGACTATGTCCTGATTAAGACGTTCAATGGAATCTGCTCCAAAATGCAGTAACAAATCCTGTAGCTTTTCCTCAATCGCTGGCAGCAGTTTTTCTGCTTCCGCGGTCAAATCGATCGACGCTGCATCTCCTTTCAGCATTGCTCGCCAGTTGGTTTTATCGGCAATAAATTCAGCTAAGGCAACTTCAGCTAACCCGGAAAGATGACGGTTTTTCACTTTTAGTATAGGTAAAGCCTGTGTGGCCCCCTGATCAATCCAACGGGTCGGAATTTGGCTATGACGGGTGATCCCAACTTTAAGGCCTGAAGTATTGGACAGGTAAACATAGTGAGGCACCATACAGTGTGAATCACCCCATTCAGGCTCCCGGCATGTACCTTGCGCATAGTGGCAGGTTTCAGGCTTCATTACACACATGTCACAGCGAGCCAGTTTTTTCATACACGGAAAGCAATGGCCTTGCGAATAGCTCTTTTTCGTCTTTCTTCCGCAGGCATCACAGAAAATATTGCCGCTGAACGTGAGTTGCAGGTGCTGACCAATCAACGGGTTCAGATCGAGGGTTTGGTCTCCAACCAGCAGTTGATAACTGACGACATCGCCAAGCGATGAACGCATTTTACTTAATGTACCTTGCATGATAATTCTCTGCTTACATTGCTTAATATGGGATCTTTGCCCCTGTAGGGTGAGTGTACCATTTCAGGCTTCAACAAGAAAAACCGGCCCAGGTGAAGTGAGCCTGCAGCGTTGTGGATCAACGTTAGGGCGCTTCACTTGGGCCGGTTCAGAAACCGTATTGAATTAACGGTTTTCCAGGCGGTTATAGTCCAGCAAGCCACTTTCAATTGGCCTGTACTGGCGATTGATTTGATTTAACTTATCGCTGAATGCCCAGAAGGCAGGATTAGTTCGACGTACGGCGACGTTATTCAACAGTGCCCGGTAATCCTGCTCACTGTAGATTCTCTTCGCTTGCGAAACAATATCCGGCAGATCAGTTTCTCTGATATGCCAGAAAGCGCTTGGATAACTGCCAAGCAAACCGTTAACCAGTGTCAGATTATCGTTAGACGGTAATCGGTTTTTCTCCTCGTCGAACAGACTTGAAATGTTTTTGTGCGCGCTGTTACGCACAAGGGTCAGCAACTGCGGTGGTGTATTTGGCTCTGCTGGCTCAATCATGATAAAGGTCAGTTCAGGAAACAGCGTGGCCTGGCGACCTTGTATCCGGGCTAAAGCACGTAACTGATTGAGACTCGCTTTACTGAGTTGCACATTGTCCAGTGAATAACGGGTGTTATTCTGATCGACATCTTTGAGCTTGGTCTGCAGCATTCCCAACAGCTCGGCTTTGGGATTTGACGTTTTATACTCAATACCCGACGGCTGTGAGAAGTCGTTGATATCACCTTCAAGATAATGCAACAGGCTCTGGTTCGAATCCTGATACCAGTTGGCAAGTTCCGCACGACGCGTTGCAGGAGGGAGGAGCGACAGGAAGTTTGACTCACCTTCCATACGCAGGAAATCCATATACATCCTGGTCAGTAACTGGTGGCCAAAATTGCCGTACACATCAAACCCGGCAACGAGAAGATAATGGATACGCTCAATCAGTGAATAGTCAAGCACCCAAGCGGTTTTGGGGTGTTCACCCACCAAGCCTTTAACTACGGTTGCGCTGTCAAAATGGCGGAAAATAGTAAGGGCAGCGTTGTCGTTGGTGCCATCTCCATCCCAGATCAAATCGGTCGTCAGATGCTGGCCATTTTTCAAAGCATCATTGAGATAGGCATTTTTTGCCTTAAGAAACCGTCCTTGTTGTTTTGAGTATGTCACCCAATTATGCAGTGGCAGGGTGGTGCTGTTTTTCTCTGCCGGCAAGCGAAGATTATCGGCCTGAGTGGCATAAAAGGCTGCCACTTGCGGTGAGTCAGCGATATCTGGATCGACGAAGACAACCCAGAACCTGTCATTGATAACATTCAGAGCTAATTGACCCCGACAGACAGGACCTTTGATAAACCCCATGATAGTGTGCTGAGCATTGTCGATCATATACCGGTAACGGGCACCAACAGGCAACTGCTCAAAGGCGAGCAAGGGGTTAGCAGCAAGCTCCGGGGTATAACCGGGCAAGGCGCTCACTGTATAGTCTGGTTTAATGAAGTGTGCTTTCAGGCGAGCCATACGTTCGCCGGTAAGGGCAAATGGCATATGGGTTTTGTCTATAATGGTTTCCCGAACCGGCAGGATTCGATAATAAACGCGCTTAACGCCAGGATCATCAAAGGGACGACGGGTGGCAATGATATCTACCGGTTTTCCTGGTGCTGTGCGTGAACGTACAATCCTGAAAAATGGGGGGTGCTCAGCTGATTGCTCAGCATCGGGAAAATAGAGATGCGAAACAAACCAGTGCTCATACAGATAGCGCGCGGTAAGCTGATGTTTTAAATCATCTGCATTGAGAAAAGCTTCCCACTCCGTTATTTGAGGTTTTACTGCCTGAGGCGTCTCATATTGCGTTGCCATCGGCGCACCGGCAGCAATCCAGTCCATAAGAATCTGGTTTTCATCATCTGCTAGCTTAGGTAGCCCGTACGGCATGCCCCATAGAGGATAACTCTGCTCGTAAGCTGACATTTCTTCAATGGTCGGACATTGCTCATTTCTGTCCAGGGAGAAATCCCAGTTGCCAGACAGTACCTGCTCATCAGGCAGGGGATGGGTTTGTTTCAGCATTAACATTCTGGAGATTACACTGAGCTGCGTATTGGCCTCTGAGCTTTGCACTCTTTCGTTAAGTACTGCTGTAAATCCTTTCCTGCGCCATACTTCAGTGCTGTGGGCGTCCACGAACATACGGGTTGTGTTAGCAGCAATCAGACGGGTGCCCTGATAGACTTTTTCTTTGTTTGCCCCTCTGTCTATGCCTTCGGCGGAGGACATTTTTAACTGACAGGGCGCATCGTAACAGGCATGGCAAACTACGCAGCGATTCTCCACCAAAGGTTTGACTTCATTGAGATACCGTTGAGCCAGGCTTGTTTCAGCAGGCAGAATTCTTTTCTGAGGCGCAGGCTTGCCGTACATCTGGTCGAGATTAAACCCGGCATAGGTTGCACAACCGGATACGATCAACCCCAGGAGAAGTAACAACGGACGTCGAGTCAGTTTGGATAAATGAACAGTCATATGAGATAAATATCTGCCATAAAAGCAATAAGTATAAGCAAAGAGTCGGTTATCTCAAGAACTCATATAAACAACGTTCGATTGATAAGGCTGTTGATGGCCGTCAGTTTTGCACTTTCTGGGAGAACAGGAAAGGGCAGGGAGCATGATGCTCCCTGAATGTTACTGATTGAAAATAGCTTGGAACTCTTTCTTCATTGGCGGATGACGGCGAGCCTGTTTTAATTGCTTGCACAGGTCTTTAACACAATTGCGCAGCACTTTATCAAGAAGTACTGCTTTGTATTCACTTTGCTCTTCTTCGCTCATGTGATCCGGCAACTGTGTTTCTTGCATTTCGGTCAGAAAATCAACACCGGCATAGCTTTGGCTTAATGCAACAAGTGCATGAAATTGTTCAAAGTTGTCTAAAATATTTTGCGCGCTGCCAGGCAGCTCATCCCACGCTTCACGTGATGTCGTCTCTGAGACTTTATACACATTGATCAGCATGTTGAGCAGTTCGTCAGGCACTTTTTCGAATTCAACAACCTGGCGCAGTTCAGGTGAACAATCGTCCAGTGTATATTCTGTGTTTTCAACCTGATCCAGGTCTTGTTTTTCAATCTCAGACATACAAATTCCTAAGCATGTAAAAAGTAAAGGAAGCGAATCCTAATGACATGGCACCAAAAGTCAATATAGATGACTTTTTCCTGTTGGATGTAGAGATACTGACCAAGGTATTTACAATGTGATGTTAAGGCCAAAACTGGCAAGCACAGATGCGGAAGTAAATTGAGAGGTTGTGACCGGTGTTGAGTAATGATAAGTCACGCAGCCAACTCTGTGTGCTATAAATGGATAAAGCCAATGCTAAATAAATTCAATAGGATAACCTGATGGACGCAATGCGGATATTGCTGGTGGATGATGTTCAGGTTGAGCGCCTGCAATTGGCAATACGTTTGCAACGACTTGGCCATAGCGTGGAAGCCGTTGGGTCTGGTGTCGAAGCGATTGCGCGCTATCCTGCTTTTGAACCTGATCTGGTACTGATGGATATCAGCATGCCCGATATGGATGGGGTGGAGGTTGTCAGGCAGCTTCGTATTCAGCATACCGAATGGGTGCCGATTATTTTTTTGAGTGGTCATGAAGAACCTGAAATGATTGCAAAAGCCATTGACATGGGGGGAGATGATTACTTGGTGAAGCCAGTCGATAAAACCGTACTGGTCTCGAAACTCAAAGCGATGCAACGTATTGCGAATATGCGGCATCAGTTGAAATCAGCGTCTGAACAACTCAGGCTGGCAAATGAAAAACTGTCTGAACAAGTTAATGAAGACGGGCTGACTAAGATTGCTAATCGCCGGTACCTCGATCAGAAACTGGCCGAATTTATTGCGCTGCATGGCCGAAATAATCAAGCGCTGACCATGATTATGATCGATGTCGATCACTTCAAATCTTATAACGACCACTATGGGCATTTAGAAGGCGATCGCTGTCTGCAGTTAGTTGCGAAAGAGCTTAAAGACAACTTTAGCCGGGCAGGTGAGCTGGTTGCCCGTTATGGCGGTGAAGAGTTTGTTGTTTTATTGAGTCATTGTGAGCAGTCTCGGGCAGTGAAAGAATGCGAACGGCTGAAACAATGTATAGAAAGTTTGGAAATTCCGCATCAGTATTCCCCGACAGCAAAGATAATCACAGTCAGCCAGGGTATGGCTTCCTGGACGCCAACCGGGCTGGAGTCACCTGAATATGTTTATCAAATTGTTGATAAAGTTCTTTATCAGGCAAAAGAGCAAGGCCGAAATTGTTACATTGCCGCTGAATTTACCTGATCATGCAACGGCTAACACATTGACTCTGGTCACCATCTGACCTGATGGCGACGTTTCCGCTTGTCGGATTATTTGACCATGCTAATCTCTCTTCACATCATGCCTGTCGGCATAGTTGCCAGATATTGATAAGAAGAAAGGATAAAAAGTATGGATATGTCTCTTACCCACATTGAAGCCCGAGTGATTGGCTGTCTGCTGGAAAAAGAAGTCACAACACCGGATCAGTATCCATTAACCCTGAATGCTCTTACGACTGCCTGCAATCAAAAAAGCAATCGTGACCCTGTCATGTCGCTTGATGAAGCAGTGGTCATGGACACGCTTGAGAGTCTGAAATCAAAGCGTTTAATTCAGGAAATAACAGGGTTTGGCAGCCGTGTGGCTAAATACCAGCACCGATTTTGCAATACTGAATTCAGCACACTGCAGTTCTCTGAACAAGAAAAGGGCATTATCTGTGTGTTGCTGTTGAGAGGTCCGCAGACGGCAGGAGAAATTCGCACCCGCACTAATCGCTTATGCCACTTTGCTGATGTGAAGGAAGCTGAGAATGTGCTTACTGCGCTGGCTGAAGGTGGTAAAGGGCCTTTTGTACACAGGTTGCCACGTGAAGCCGGGAAGCGCGATAGCCGATACATGCACCTGTTTAGTGGTGATGACTTTGTGGGTGTCTCTTCCGATGTCGCAGACAGCGTTGATCATGTGTCGGACAGTTCATACAGTGATGTTGTAGAAGACAGGCTAGCGCTGCTGGAGAGCGAAGTTGTTGCATTGAGAGAAGAAGTATCAGCACTGAAAGATAAAATCAGAGAGTTATGTGAATAAGCGTGATCCTGCACCAATCTGGTCCGTCTATTTAATACGTACACGCTGTAATCGCCTATATTGTGGAGTAACGACGGATGTTTTCCGTCGTTACTCCGAACACCAATCCGGTAAGAAAGGGGCGCGTTTCCTTAAAGGAAAAGGCCCCTTGACACTTGCCTGGTACTCACGGGTTGGGGATAAGCGCAATGCGATGCAGCTTGAATATAAAATAAAGCAATTGCCTAAATCGACGAAAGAGGCGCTGGCTGCTGAAAAAATCGCCATTGCTGAGCTATTCCCCGACTACTTTGTTGGTGCGCTCTGATTAAAAGAGCGTGCCGAGATTATTGTCATTGCGTAGAAGTAGGGGATTTTCGTGAAATCATCATGGATTTATCATAGATTGCTGGGCGTCAGCCTGCTGACGGCAACCATTACTGTTCCTTCCTATGCGGCGGGCATTACCGCACATCCGGTACCTGGCCAGCCACTGAGCGAAAATGCACAACGTTTAATCAATTTGTACACGACTTTTATGTTAAAAGACGCAGTGTTGCAAGCATGCACTCGGAGCATGGAACAAACGCGAACGCAGGTTAATCATCAATACATTGAATATTCCCGCCTTGCCTTAGAATATATTCAGGCCGGGCGATTAGTAGTGAAAAAGCAACTACCTAAAGTCGATTTGATTGCCTGGCAATCGAAACTGGCCAATTCGCAAGAATATTATGTAAATGGGTTTAGTGAATTCTCTGATGAACGTGTAACATTGGAATGTCAACAGGTTGCCAATGCCCTTGAAGCGATGAATCAACGCTTTGCAGCATTGCGATACTGAATATTTCATTTTGATTTTTACTGAGAAGCCCAAATATGGCTCTGAAAGCCACCATTTACAAAGCACATATCAATGTCGCCGATCTCGATCGGGGTCGTTATCTCGACGGTTCGCATACGCTGGCCTGCCATCCTTCAGAAACGTTGCAACGCTTAATGCTGCGTTTAGTGGCGTGGGGTTTACATGCCGATGAGGCGTTGGTTTTTACAAAAGGCTTATGTGACACAGATGAACCCGATCTATGGGTAAAAAACCTGCATGACGGCATTGAGCTTTGGCTCGAACTCGGGTTGCCTGATGAAAAAAGGCTTCGCCGTGCCTCGCAGAAAGCAGAGCAGGTTGTGATTTACGCTTATGGTGATAACGCTGCCCCTGTCTGGTGGCAGTCGATGAAATCCAAGGCGGCCCAATTAAAAAATGTATCCGTGGTTTTCATTGAAGATGACGTACTCGAATGCCTGGAAGGCATGGTAGAACGAACCATGCAGCTCCAGCTAACCATCGAAGGTGAGCTCTGCTGGCTGTCGAGTGAAACAGCCAACTGTACAATAGTACCGCAGTGGTGGCAGCGCGGGGAATGAACCTGCTGACTAGCAATGAGTGGCACTTCGCCACTCATTGCTCGGCATAAGAACAGGTACGTTCTCACACGTCGATTTCAACTCTTTCCAAGTGATGCTGACTTGTACGTTAGTTGTGCTGGCGGCAGAAAGCCCAATGATAACCGTCTCTTATTGCTGGCTCACAGAAGGCCGCTGGCTCACTGCCTGCAACCAGGCCTGTATGTGCGGTAGGGAGCCATCCACGGTAATATGTAATTTTTCCATGAAGTGACACATAACGAATGCCGTAATGTCGGCAATGGAAAATCTCTCTCCGGCAACAAACGCCGACTCAGACAGCCGTTTATCCAGTACAGGCAGAAATGCGATTAACCGCTGACGTGATACCTCTCCCCATGATTCCACACAGGTCTCTCTGTCCTTGTAGACGCCGGTAATATTTCTGAAAGCTTGCAGGGCAACAAATAAGCCCTTCAATTCCACGATTCTTTGCCACATTTCCACTTGCGCTTTTTCCAGCGGGGTATTGCCAAACAAGGAATTTTCGCTGGGATGAGTTTCATCGAAGTACCGGCAAATGGCGACAGACTCGCTAATCGTTGTGCCGTCATCGAGTTCAAGAACAGGTATCAGTCCATTCTGACTCTTAGCCTGAAAAGCGTCCGATAAGTTTTCACCGCCGCGAATATCAATTGAAATCCGTTCAACGTCAATGCCCATTTCCGCAAGGAAAATACTGACACGGCGAGCACTTGGGGATGGGGCTAGTTCATAGATTTTCATGGTTTTTCCTTTAACGGAATGATCAGTTAGAATAGAATCTAAGTTATTGAAGTGCTTTACGTCAAGTGTGACAGTACAAAAATAGCACCCTGAGAGATAAGAAGATGGCTAGGACCAAAAATTTTGATAGAGAAGAGAAGCTTATTCAGGCCATGGAGCTTTTTTGGCTGAAAGGCTATGCGGATACATCCGTATCGGATCTGGTTGAGTGTCTGGGGATTAACCGGTTCAGTCTCTACAACACATATACAGATAAAGCGAGCTTATTCAGCGAAGCCTTAGATTATTACCTGAAGAAAGTGTCATTTCCTCCTCTTCATAAACTGCTGCATGAAAATGCAGGGTATGAGGACATTGTGGCTTATCTGAAGCGGTTTGCGTCATTGCAGCGCGAGCAGACTTGCGGTTGCTTTATGCAAAATGCCTTACTCGAACGTGCGCACTGCGATGAGACTGTATTGGCGTCGGGCGGAGTCTTGTTCAATACACTGGCCGGGCGGTTTCAGACTGCTATTCAAAACGCGCAGGAACAGGGCGAATGGAGCATGAGCACAGATGCGAAGCAATTCAGCCATTTTCTGGTGATGCAAATGCAGGGTATCCGTGTATTGGGGAAAGCCCGTCAGTATGAGCTGGTTGATAACGGCGTCAGTGTGCTGCTTGGTCTGCTGACATTGCAGAATCAGGCAGGTAACAAATACCATTAACCCGCATAGACGTTATCTTCCGGGTATTTCAGTTGTGTTGTCGTCGGTCTTGCAAGCAGATAAGCCAGCGTAAGCGGACCGATACGGCCAGTTATCATCACAACAACCATAATGACCTTTCCCGGTTCCGACAGTGATCCGCTTAATCCTGCGCTTAACCCCGCGGTTGAGAAAGCAGAAATTGTTTCAAACATTACCCGATCAAAGGAAGCCTTCTCAGTCAGCATTAGTAAAAACATGGCAAGTATGAGTATTAAGCCGCTGACAACAATAATTGCCAGGCATTTGAGCACCGTGCTCCAGGCAATTGTTCGTTTAAATAGCACAACATTGTTCTGCTGACGCAGAAAGGTGATTGTCGCCACTATAGCCACAACGAAAGTGGATACTTTGATCCCCCCGCCTGTTGATGTCGACCCGGCGCCAATCAACATCAAGGCCATCATGACCAAAAGTGCTGGTTGCGAAAAGTGCGAGATGTCCACAGAGTTAAATCCGGCTGTTCTGGCGGTTGCTGACTGGAAGAATGCATTCATCCACTGCAAACCGGTTGGTAAGTGACCCAGTGTGGCGGGATTATTCTTTTCAAGTAGCCAGAACAACATTGTACCGGACAAAAGCAGAGTCGGGGTCGCAACCAGCATGAGTTTAGAATGCAAACGCAGTTTGTGATGTCGTGTTTTTGACCACCTGAACAAGTCAGCAACCACAGTGAAACCCAGGCCACCACAGATAAACAGCAGAGAGACAGTCATCAGAAGCAGGGTATCGTTCTGATACCTTGTCATGCTGTCAGGAAACAGTGAAAAGCCGGCATTGTTAAACGCAGAAATGGCATGAAATACAGCAGTAAAAAGCCCTTCGGACCAACCAAATTCAGGCACCCATCTGATAGCCAGAATGAGGGTTCCTACCGTTTCAGCAACTAACGTAAAAAGTATGATGAGGATGACCAGACGACGAATATTGATCGAGCTTTCTTGTCCTAAAGCGCCTTTAGTGACAGCTTGCTGTTTGAGACTGAGTCGCGCGCCGAACAGGTAAAGCAACACGGCTGACAAGGTCATCTGTCCCAGTCCCCCGATCTGCATCAGAATCATCAGCAGCACTTTTCCACTGTGCGTGAAATGCGTACCGGTATCGACAACGCCTAACCCTGTGACACTGATGGCTGACGTTGCGGTAAACAGCGCATCGACAAAACTTAATCCTGTCTGAGAAAAGAGGGGTAATGTCAGCAATACCGAGGCAGGCAGCAGGATTGAAAGAAAGCTGACAATAATTATTCTAGGTTCAGACCAGGGTGATTGCTTATGCGGTGTTTTAAGGTGAAATATCCCGCCTTTGCCAGCAAAGCCCTTCATATGCGCTTAAACAATTCGCTGAGTTCTGATTCAGGACCAGCGATGATCAGAATATCGCCGATTTCCATTCTGGTGTCTTTCTCAGGCTGAGGGCGAAGTTCTGGTCCTCGTTTTAATGCCAAAAGGTGAGTGTGTTGTCCCTGGCAGCAGGGGTGGGAAGAAAGCGGATGCCCCATCATAGTGGTTAGCACCACAACTTCGGCAATGGCCAGTCCGCTGCCCAGTTCGAGGTAATGGAAAATACGGGTATCAAGCATTATACGGGCAATGCGTTGCCCCATTTCTGTTTCCGGCATAACGACACGGTCTGCGCCAATCTTATGCAGAATTTTTGCGTGATACCTGTCTTTCGCTTTGACCCAAACCAGCTTAACGCCAGATTCTTTCAAAATCAGAGTCGTCAGAATACTGGCGTTAACGTTATCTCCAATCGCCACCATAGCGATATCGTAATCATCCAGTTTGAGCTCAGAAACTGTATCTTCATTAGAGCAATCGGCGACGATAGCTTGAGTGACATGATCAGCGGCTTTACGCACGAGATCTTCATTAATGTCGATAGCCAGAACTTCAGCACCTTGCTGATTGAGTTCATAGCAAAGCGCCATACCAAACCGGCCTAGTCCGATGACTGCGACTTGCTTACTTTCTGCTGCCATGCTGCTGCCCTGCAAATAGTGTGTT
The DNA here is from genome assembly GCF_030547675.1 of Photobacterium sp. 2_MG-2023. Classification (NCBI taxonomy): domain Bacteria; kingdom Pseudomonadati; phylum Pseudomonadota; class Gammaproteobacteria; order Vibrionales; family Vibrionaceae; genus Photobacterium; species Photobacterium sp. 2_MG-2023. The sequence goes on along the minus strand of NZ_JAUOQQ010000013.1, from coordinate 52,316 downwards.
CACGGAAACAAAGCATGTATACAAGATAGGCCAGATCTGTGAATCCAGCCGTCTTGTAATCTGAATTTAAAAGAGAAATTGTCGTGAAACCGAATATCCTTCACACGAGTGCATGAAAAAGGGATCGATACCAATCCCTTCCACAAACTGAGTTAGACGGCGTCCAGACCTTGTTGCCAGAAAGCAATTTCCATCCGGGTGGCCGTTCGGAAAATGTTGATGAGTTGCTGGCCTCGAGGACTTGACAGTGGTACTGGCTCAAGCAGGTTGTTCAGGTGCCGGATACTGGTTTGCACATCTTGCTGGAAGCTATCGCCACCATATAACTGAATCCAGCTGGCGTATGGGTTGTCCTGAATACGGGTGTCTGGATCTTGTATCAGCCTTTCGCCAATCATGGCATAGCCGATCGCGCACGGGGCCAGCGCAGTAAATAAATCAGTAAGATCACCGGCCATACCTGTGTCTAATACATACCGTGTGTAGGCTACTGTTCCTACATCTTCAGCCTCGGCTTCCATGTCAGACTCAGTTAACCCCCACAGCTGGCAATAGGTCACATGGTGATGCATTTCACTGCCGATAAGCGCCTGTAAACTGGGCAGAGGACGGCGCATTTCTTCCAGTGTCGTTGCTTTATAAATGGCAAGGGCATAAGCACGGGCATAATGTTTCAGGAACAGGAAGTCCTGTTTCAAATAATGTAAATAGGCCGCCGAATCTAACGACCCTTGTGCCAGTTGTGCCACGAAGTGGTGGTGAGTGTATGCTTGCCAGTCATCCTGGCAGGTTTGAATTAAATCTTGATATTTCATCTGTTATTCCATCCCTGTCAATAAGTCCGGGTAAAGGCTGAATCAAAAGGCGGGCACAAAGTCTTTTGCTGCCGGTGCATTGTCGATAATTTTGTGTTTATACATAAACGCGGAGAACTGGTTGTAGCGCTCCTGATCCACGGCAGCAGGGCGGAGAGCAAAGCGAGGTAACGTATCGCGCCAGGCCAGTTTGTTTAACTCGTTATTCAGTGTGTCAGGAGAATAGGAAATGAAAGTTTTCCAGGCTTTATCAGGGTGGTTGATGAGATATTGTGTGGCTTTCTCTATGGCGAGATTAAACTTTTTCAGATCTTCTGCGTTGTACTGGTTTTTATTGGCAACCACCACCAGTTCGTCGTAGGGAGGTACACCATGTTCTTCCGGGAAGAAAGATTTGGCTTTATATCCTTCCAGTGCCAACTGGTTAGATTCAAAATTGCGTAATCCGCCCCATATAGCGTCAACTTTACCGGAGGCGAGCGATGAGGAAAGTGCCCATCCGACGTTAACGATTTTAACGTCAGTGAAGTTGACGCCTGCTGTTTTCAGCATAGTGCCGACGGTTGCCTCTTCATTACCGGCAATGGCGATACCAATCGTTTTCCCTTTCAAATCAGCCATGGTATTGATCTTGTTATTATCAAGTACCATCAAAGTGTTCAGCGGCGTTGCGATTAACGTTGACGCTCTGATTAGCGGCAGCCCTGCAGCCACATCAATCGTCAGGCTGGTTTGGTAAGATATCGCCAAATCCACTTTTCCTGCTGCGACCAGTTTGGCCGGCATGGAAGGGTCTGCGGGTTCCTGAATCTTAATGTTTAAACCTTGCTCTTCAAACAAACCGTTTTTTTGCGCAATAATGATAGGGCCGTGATTCGGGTTGACAAACCAGTCCAGCATTAAGGTCATTTCTTTTGCCTGAGCCTGGCTGGCAAAACTGGCAATGGCGAGCGCAATTGCACTTCGGGCAGGTAAGTTGGTCATTAATTTTTTCCTTATCTAATGCGAAATTTATTGTGACTGGCCATTCTCTGGCAGCCAGGGGATAGCGCGTTTAAGCAGGTAATCTGTCGCAAAATACAGCGACACAGAGAGCCCGGCTAAAATCAGCAAGGCGGCAAACATTTCATCAATCATCATGCGGGCGTTGGCTTGCAGCATCAGGTAGCCGAGTCCTTCGCTGGCGCCAACCCATTCACCGACAACAGCGCCAATGGGTGCAACCACCACGGCAACCCGTATACCCGATGCCAGGGCAGGCAGAGCCGCCGGCAGCCTGATATGCCACAACATTTGCCATGTTGTGGCATTCATTGTTTTCGCGAGATCTAAGTAGCCCTGAGGTGTGTGTCGCAAGCCGTCGTAACAACAAGTTGTAACCGGAAAGAAAATAATAATGGCCGCCATCACCACTTTGGATGCAATGCCATAGCCCAGCCAGAGCATAAGAATAGGGGCGATAGCAAAAACGGGAATGGCCTGACTGGCGATCAGCAGAGGTAACAGCCAGCGTTTAACCGGATTAAAAAGAAGCATCAATAGCGCGCAGACAAGACCAATGCCAAGCCCGAAAGCTAACCCCAGGATAATTTCGCTGATAGTGACACTGGCATGGCTGAGCAGAACATCATGGCGCTGAATTAATTTGCGAAATACGGCGAGCGGTTCAGGAAGAATAAAGCCGGGAAGCTGAAACAGGCTGACAATACCTTGCCAGAAACCGATCAGAAACACAGAGCTGATTGCCAGACGGCTCAGGGAATGATGAAAAAAGGGGCGGATATTCATCATTGCTACAGCAGGTTTCTCTGCGAGTTCTTTAGACATAGCGCTCACCCAGACCGGAAAGTTGCTCGATAATGGCCTGTTGTTTTACAGCCAACTCTGCATTGATTGCTCTCGGCGGTGTGCCTTCGGGAACGGACAAGCGCGTTAACCGGCCCGGTTTGCCTTGCATTAAAAAGAGGTGATGACCCAGCCTTAGTGCTTCCTGAGGGTCATGGGTAATAAGCAGCACAGTACGCTGAGCCAGCAACTCAGCGGCGAGATCCTGGAGTTTATATCTTGTCACGGCGTCCAGGGCGGAAAACGGCTCATCCATTAGAACCAGTGGCTTGTCCTGAATTAAGGTGCGTACAAGCGCGACGCGTTGTCGCATTCCCCCTGACAGTTGTGATGGACGGGCGTGCAGCTTTTCACCTAACCCGACCTGCTGGAGAAGCTGGATTGCACGCTCCTGCACGGCTTCACTGGCTTTACCTTGTTTAAGCCTGAAACTGAAGCAGACATTATCGAGTACATTTAACCAGGGCAGCAGCAGATCCTGTTGCGCCATATAGGCGACGCGATCACTCATACTCCGGGCATCCGATGTGAAGAGTTCGCCCTGCCATGCCACATCTTGAGGTAACAGATCGGCGAGAAGCCGCAGTAGTGTGGTTTTACCGCAGCCACTCCGCCCAAGAATACAATGCCATTCTCCGGCCTGAAGTGTTAAATCCAGTTGACTGAATAAAGGGGCAGTTTGACCTGAAAAAGACAATGTCAGCTGTTTTACCCTGACACCCAGGCAATGAGGCTGAGTGTCAGGTGAGGGCTTCGCTGTATTCATCATTTATTCCTTGACGGATGAAGTGCGTAGAAGTGATGGACTGGCCCATGTCCCTGACCAATGCTGAGCTGATCGGCATGGCACAGTGCTTGGGTTAGGTACTCTTTACCTTTATGGACGGCTTCAGAGAGGGGGCAGCCTTGTGCGAGGTAGGAGGCGATAGCGGCGGATAAAGTGCACCCTGTTCCATGGGTGTTTCGGGTCGCGATGCGCTTGGCTGAGATAGTGACGGTGTCACTGGTTGTGATCAAATAATCGGTACTGAATGAGTCCTGTTCCCAGTGTCCGCCTTTCAGCAATACAGCATTGCTGCTGATGGTTTTGAGCTGCTCGATAAGCAGTTCTTTATCGGTATGCTGCAGGGCTGATGTGTTGATATGCTGGCCTGTCGATCGGGTGAGTGTGACGGCTTCTGGGAGGTTGGGGGTTATCAGAGTGGCTAAAGGTATCAGTTCATTTTTCAGTGTGCTGATAGCGTCTTCTTCCAGTAAAAGATCCCCGCTGGTGGCCACCATGACAGGATCCAGAACGATAAATTCAGGCTGGTACTGGCGAAGTTTGTTTGCGACTGCCCGAATGATGCCAGCATCGCTCAGCATACCTATTTTGACGGCCCGGATGTCGAGATCACTGAAAACGGCATCCAATTGCTGTTCAACGAACGCTGGACTGACAGGAAAGATGCCGGATACACCCAGTGTATTTTGCGCCGTCAGCGCAGTAATGACGGAACAGGCATAGCCACCTGTTGCTGAAATCGCTTTAATGTCTGCCTGAATGCCCGCTCCGCCACCGCTGTCTGAACCGGCAATGGTCAGTGTAATTGGGGTACGTGCAGGATTATCTGACTGAGAAAGTTTGGTTATTGTGGACGTGTTCATCGGCATCCCTTGCTATCAAAATCTTCGCTTGATTACGCAGGGGTGACGAACAGTCGCCGGATTTCACTTCGCGAGCATCCTGGTCAGGATGAGAAGGTGACAGGCAATTCTGCTAGTTCCCTACGCCAGTATTAACTGGATCAGGTTCAACGGGTCCCACAGTGTGGTCTCAGCCTTACGGCTCCCCGACTAACGTATCTCTAAATCTGATGCGATGTGCTGAAGCTATACATTTAAGCACTTTTTCGCGCTGGTCATTCTAACCTTGTTGTTTCTCAGAAAGCAAAAGAATTACACCAATTTGATGACAAGTGAGTTGACCGATGCAAACTCAGCTAAGATTTCGTTGTAGATTATGTATATTGAAATCAGCTATAAAGGAGCAAAGCCAGTGAAAAAGCACCATCAAATCAATTATGTTGAATTTCCAGCCAGTCATATACCCAAGACAAAGGCATTTTTTGAGCGCGTTTTTGGCTGGTCATTCATGGATTATGGTGATGAATACGCCGCATTTTCAGAACAGGGGCTGGATGGGGGATTTTATGCCGCGCCATTGTCTTCTCAGGTTGAGAAAGGTGCCGCGCTGATTGTTATTTACAGCGATAATTTAGAAGCCACCGAACAGGCTGTGATCGCTGCGGGCGGGGTGATTGTGAAACCTGTTTTTTCTTTTCCGGGCGGCAGGCGTTTTCACTTCACTGAACCAAGCGGTAATGAACTGGCGGTATGGTCAGAATAAGATTAGAGCCAGATCGTCAGCATTAAAATGAAACAGAGCTCCCGAAGGAGCTCTGTGTGTCGGTTGTATGGTCTTAGTTAACCGTTGTTACCCGGCTGGTTCGCTGACCTGAAACGGTTCTCAGCTGGGCACCTGCCGCGACAGCGGGTGGGTTGAGATGGTCGTACGACTGCCAGCTCGTGCCTTGATCTGTAGAGTACTCAATAGTCAGACCCGGGAAAGTCGAATTAGCTTGAAGTACACCATTCTCAATAACACCGCCTGGAACCGGCAGGTTAAACGCGATACCAGCTTGCTCCAGTTTAGGCAGCACTTTCTGGCCCAGCAGGTTGGCGAAATGGTTGTAATCGGCGTTGCGTCCGGTTTCATCCAGTGCAATGCCTGCGTTGTCATTAGCTTCCCATGTCGCAGTGTGCCATGCGCGTTCAGCCAAACCCAGCACGCGAGGGAAGATCATTCCTTCAAACTGGTCTTCGGTACGGACTGTTTCGGCCCAGAGCGATCCCTGAAGGCCCAGAACATTCTCAGGCTTGAGCAGCTTTTTCACACCCGCCGAAGCAACCACTTCTGCTTTGGTGATTGGTGCACCGGCGCGAGTGAAGTCAGCATTGGCGAAGACGTCGTCAGGCATGAAACCAAAGGTTTTACGAGTGTCGGTAAAACGTGGTGCCCAGTAGTAGCCGCGCTCGTTTGGATCGGGCTCATACGGGTGGTCAAAGTACAGGTGTGTTGCATGGTTATAGACGACCTTATAGTCGTTATTGGCCAGATTATATGCGCGATCCGCGACACCCCATTCCCAGATATTCTGCCATGCGTTACCCCAAAGCTGGTTGTTTGCCATTTGTGAGCGAGGGTAAACCTGACCATCGTGCATCAGCCCGTCTTCCCAGCCAGCCATATCCAGACCATAGTTGGCAGTTATCACAGAAATACGTTCGACAAAGTAACGGCTCAGATCCGATACGCTGTTGACTCCATCAGTATTATTGGCAATGAAATCCTGACAGGCCGGGGAGTTAATCCATGCTCCTGCAATCTCGTCACCGCCGAAATGGAACGTTTTGAGTGGCTGAACTCCCTGATGCAGGCTGACGAGGCCGCTAACCACTGCATCAACAAAGTTATAAGACGATTCCATACACACATTGATGGCGTTGTCTGTGAACATCTGAACCGACAGATACTGAGTGGTATCGTTAAAGTCGGTCAGGAGGTATTTGTTCGCTTCTGCCATGTTCCCCTGAGCCGCGTAGTGATCATAGCGGGCTTCCATCGCCTTGATTGCGGCGTGTGCATGGCCGGGAATGTCGATCTCAGGCACGACTTCAATATTCAGGGCTGCGGCATGGCTAAGAATGTCCTGATAGTCCGTGGCAGTGTAATAGCCGTTGGATTCAGGTGAACCATCCGGACCGGCACCCAGGAAAGGTAAAATACAGGCTTTCTCTTCCGGATCATGGCAGCGTGTTGCGCCAACATCTGTCAGTTCAGGCAGGCCTGCAATTTCTATGCGCCAGCCTTCGTCGTCAGCCAGACGCAGATGGAGTTTGTTCAGTTTGAATGCGGCCATTTGATCGAGCAACTGGATAATCGCATCTTTAGTACGGAAATTTCGGACGGCATCAACGGAAAAACCACGGTAAGCAAAACGAGGCGCATCAGTAATCTGCACCTCAGGGACTTTATTACCGTCGACTAACTGCAATAAAGACTGGGAAGCATACAATGCACCTGCTGTATCCGCCGCCCCAATGGTGATGATCTCGTTCGCGGCGTCGACGTTAAGGCTGTAAGCCTCTTCCCATTTTTGCACGCCATTGATGTTGATCTGGCTCCAGCCCATATTGATACGTTTTTGCGTCGTGGGCGACCAGGGTACTGCAGTTACACCTAACTGACTGGCCAGGAACATGGCCTGATCTTCATATCCATTGCCGTAGACGATAACCCAGGTTGAATCCAGTGTGATATCACCGGTGCCAAGCGTCAGTTCGGCTGGAGTAGGAATAACGCCGCTGGCATTGTTGATGACATTGAGATCAGCGTTACGCTGGTATCTGTCTTGTGCGGTAAAAGGATCGTAAAAGTCGGTTATGGCAGCACTTCCATAACGTTTCCATTGCTGTGGCGTTGAAAAATCAGCCACGAATGGGAGTTCTTCTGATGGCTTGGTGGGTACCAGACCATTAACACGGTTACTGGTGCTGGTGATCAGTGATGTGATGTTCTGTCCCTGATCTTCAGACACAAAATACCAGTTCGGCATAACGTCAGTTTTTGCTACCTGCCAGTTTGCAGCGTCAAACTCAATGGCAAGCGATTGTCCAGGCGCCAGAGGCACAAAGTTTGCGGTTGGCTCGATCTTAAACATATCACCATTGACATGGCTGATTTTCACCTGGTCGGTTAAGACACTTTCAACCATACGGATATGGCTGAAGTAAATTGACCAACCTGTCGCTGGTAATGTTTTACTGCTCTGGTTTGTGAAATCGATTTTAGCGCGGAAAGTGACCCAGTCATCCTGAGTGTTATCCAAAACGGTGTAAGTCACATCCAATCCCTGGCCAAGCTGGTCCAGGTCTGCAGCAGGAATAGCCATCGCAGGTGCAGCAAATACAGCTGACAATGCAAGTGCTAATACTGACGTTTTTATCATCTTAGGTTCCTTTTTTTGATGAGCGAAATAAACAATTTCTAGCCTAACCATAAGATCTGACAGATAAAAATATCAATAGTGGTTAATTCAAAAAAAGATAGTAAAACTGGCAGCAATGCCTAATAAAGCATACTTTTTGTACATAAATTAAACAGCTATTCGTGATGGAGATTTTATTTCAAGCGGAGCGGGAGCTATTGACTGTTTCGGCAGGGCATTTCTGGCAGTTGAAATATCAGTGTGATGAGTGGTTATTGCGCGCCATAAAATATTACTCGCTTGTATCAAACTGATAAGAGATTCATTCAACAGAGTAATCATGCTGGCACATAAAATGGTACAAACTTTCGGCAAAATCATCATGATATTCGGAGATATATAACGACTCTGACGTTTGGCGAAATGTATTAGACAGCCATTTCACTATGGTACTAGCAAGATGCGGTTAATAAAAGCGACAACTTACAGGTAACATTTAAATCCATTCAGGTAACAAATCAATCGCCTTGTAAAAATGGCAGCCAGCTATCAGTTTCGCGATTAGAAGTGGATTTCCGCTCATCTGTAGAAGATACTCTCCCGGCAACAACCTGATACGACAAAGGATAATAAAATGACAAGAGCAGCAGTACTTTTATGCTCATTACTGGCCCTGGCTGGCTGTGATGAAGAAACAATTGAAAATTTGGTCGAGGGCAAGGTCGAAGTCTTTACGATTCATAGTGCCAGCACGACCAACCTGACCGGTGTACCTGATGGTTACCACACATGGGCAGAACTGCAAGATCTCAATGTAGATTTACCTGCGAATGCACCTTTTGGCACTCGTGATGATCTGGTCAATGCTGTTGGATCTGTGACTGATTCAGGCTGCGCAAAAATTCCGGAAACATCGGGAGTTTGCTTTAAAGAAGGCGATACATCCAGTTGCCTTCCCACTGAGCTTACAGAGATTGGCCTGAAAACATATAAAATTGATTTAAGCAGTATTGAAGATGCAATCAATGCCGGTTTCTACCCAACAGCAGTGCAGTATCTTGATCAATTTGGTCTGAACTCGAATTTGAGCATTGAAGATGCAGAATGCTCAGCAATTGAATAAACCCAATTGCGGATAATGAACACGAAGGCCAGACACGACGTCTGGCCTTTTTGTACCAGTTTGCTTTGAAAGTACACACTGTAAACGCTTGATGTTTAAATCTCGAATCGTTATCCACAAAAGCTGTGCATAACTCTGTGGGAAATGGCCGGACCCCAGAACCTGTATCGTCTTGGACAATGTCAAGCATTCAATGTGGTTTTTTTGTGGTAATTTTTTGTCCTGAATATGAGCAAAGGGCTGCAAGTAACATATTGTATTTAAAGGTAATAATTGTTTAAAAAGGAAAGAGGTTACAAGTAAGGTTTAGCTTTCTGGCCCGGACTGCGGCTGAAATTTTAAGAGCTGAGAATGGCTTACTTTTAAAGTCACAGTGTTGAAATGCTTTCCGGAGAGTTCAGGGTGACGCTCGTAGAAAAAGTGACGGTCTCTTTCTATTGCATAGCTATGCGTAAGATAACCCCTTCCGTTGGGATAATCAGTGTTCCAGAGTGAACTTCTGGACACTTTACTGCTGGCAATAAACTCACCCAGGTAAGTGACTTCACCTGGCTGGATAGAAAACGTTAAGTCCAGTCGTTTATCGGTTTGGGTATGGATAGTTTTTCGGCCGTCAGTGCCAATAAAGGTAATTGTATGTAGCAGATAGTTTCCTGACGGCAGGGGGACAGAAAATAAAGAGCTTGTCGTCGTGGGGCTGCGAAAATCACTGGAATCATTGTTGTTAGAAACAGTGATATCTTGCTCTGTGTCGGCTCGACTAAAATACAGTGTTGTTTTTAAGTTTTCACCTGTAGACGGCCAGATAGTTGATGCGCCAATGCTACCTACTAAGAAACCGGTATCCGGCAATTCGGTAGATTGTAAGTTTTCAGGAATAGATACCAGTACGCCCTTGCTACATCCAGCCAGAGACAAACCGATCAGACTGTAAACCAAAGGCTTCATGCTTTATTCCTTCCTATTAATCGTTAACAGTTGATAAATATCTAAAAACTAGCCTATACGCAGATGCAGATAAACTGAGCCACAAAGCACATTTATGCCACACAACGCACAAAATCTCATGGATTAACGTTAAAAAGTCAGGTGAATAATAAAACTTTGAGCATTAGCTCAAAGTTTTACTGAATATTCACTGAAGAGGGAAAGGCACCAGAGCAGGCCAACCCGTTATACTATTTGGCAGCGATAACGTTTTTGAACTTGCTTGCTTTACTGAAGAGATAGTCAACATCTGGCGGAAAGTCTTTATTAGACTTTGCATGGTTCATCATGTCGAAGACAGTGAACTCAGTGAGTATCGCAAACTGATAGGAAGTGAAGTCGCCGTTTGCCTGTAACGTTGGGTCGAAATACAGATCCCCTGAGCGAATGATCGCATGATCAACGATTGGATCTTCACAGCGAAATCCAAGCACGTAGCGCTCTCCCTTACCATAAATGACATTCATGTAAGAGTTATAAAAACATTCGTTTTCTTGGGTTGTGCAAGTTTCTAATAACTCTGAGGTCATTGCTGAAACCGTCACGATTCTGATCCCTTCCGGACGGAAGCCTAAGTCAGACAGTTGTTGTTGAATCGATTCAATGGAGAGATTGGACACTTTACTTTCCGAATAACTGATAATCCGGCGCATTATATCTTCCTCGTTTCTTCAGGTCACTGTCTTCGATTCGGATTGTCTTTAATGCGTGATTCGGCTTGATCTGATCCGTGCTGCTATGGGCTTAGCGGAAGCAAAATTTCCGGATTTTATAGTTTAAATGAGATTTGTTTTCAACTAAGATGTGTGACCAGTCACTCAGCTTAATGAGTAATTGACTAGTTATGGGAAGTTGGCTCAATGGCTTGCTTTTTGAACAGATACTTAAGGTAACTGCTCCAAGATGAACATGATGAAATCCAGTCTGGCCGTGATTGCACTCGGTCTGAGCATAAATGCGGGGGCCAGTACACTCGATGCGGCCCGCAATATTGAGAGCAAAATCAATCAGTCTGCCGAACAAAGCCAGAATAAGATTGATAAAAGTGCAGATGCAACGCTTTCAATGAAGGCTGAAATTGAAGCCCTTCAGGAAGAAGTGAAAAACCTCCTTGTCTATCGGGATCATCTGGCTCGCTTGGTTGATAGTCAGGAATCAGAAAAAAGCAGCTTAAGTGAACAGATTTCAGGCATTAAAGAAACTCGCCAGGGTGTAGTGCCATTGATGTATAAGATGATAGATGGTCTGAAATCTGTGGTTGAAGATGACAAACCTATCAAACGTGATCAACGGTTGGCACGGATTGCCAAACTGGAGTTCATGATGGCTCAGGCCGATATCAGTGATGCCGAAAAGTATCGTCGTATTTTGGAGGCTTACCAGATTGAAATGGACTACGGTACTAAACTCGGTGTCTATCAGGGTAAATTGGCCCTGAGTACCACGGAAAATATTGAAGCCGATCTGCTGTATCTCGGGCGTGTGGCTTTTGTGGCGCGTAGCCTCGACGGTCAGCGCTACTGGGCCTGGAATGACGGTGCTCATCAATGGCAATCATTAGAGCCTCAGGCTGGTACTGAGTTGGATAAAGCCTTTGCAATGGCGTCGAAACAAATCGCTCCCGGTCTGATCTCTCTTCCTGTATCTGTCAATCTGGAGGCTAACTGATATGAAACTTAAAACGTTAGCACTCGCGCTTACCCTGTTTTCAGTGTCGACTTCCGTACTGGCTGTTGATGGCCTGGTGGAAAAGACCCGGCAGGAACAAAAATCCGAGCAAGCCCACAATCAAACCCGCGAAGCTGGGTTTAAGCAAACAGAAGCAGAAATACGTGCACAAAAAGATGCGCTGTTGGCAACGCGTGAATCGCTGAATACAGAGATTGATAACCTGAGCAGCACTTTTAGTACAAATGAAAAATCGCTGGCTCAACTGGAAGAAGAGTTAAGGCTTGAGTCTGGCAGTTTGGGCGAATTGTTTGGCGTGGTGCGCCAGACGGCCAAAGATTTGCAAGCGGAGCTGGAAACGTCAGTCACCAGCGCTGATCGTCATCAGTATACCGCTGTTGTAAACGATATCGTTGATGCTAAGGCACTGCCTTCGCTTAAGCAGCTGAACGGGCTGTGGCAGGGAATGAACGAGCAAATCTTGGCCAGCTCGGAAATGCGCAAAGTCTCTGTCTCTTATATCAATGGAGAAGGGTATCAATCCACTGTGGATGCTTACCGTCTTGGCAGCATTGGTTTGATTGGTGAACAGGGTTATCTGGCCTGGAATGGCATTCGCCAAGTGGCGACACCGTATTTGAAGCAGCCAGAAAATGGCCCGGTAGCCAGTCAGATAGCGTCGTTACAGCAAGCAGGTTTGCAAATGGCTGTTGTTGACCCGTCTCGCGGCAAAATGCTGGAGCAGTTGGCGCATGCCCCCTCCCTGACAGAACGCCTCTCCCAGGGCGGGGTGGTGGGTAAAATTATTCTTGGACTGTTGGCGATCGGCATCATCATCGCTCTGTACCGTGGCTGCAAGTTGATCTGGATCCGCCAGCAAATTAATGCCCAGCTGAAGAAACCAGAAAACCCGGGCAACAATCCGCTTGGTCGTGTTCTGAGTGTTTACGACACCGATCAAAAACGCTCTGTTGAAGCCTTGGAATTGCGATTACTGGAAACCATTGTCGATGAACAGCAGGGGCTGGAACGTGGTTTATCCATGCTGAAACTTCTCGCGGCGCTGGCACCTATGCTGGGCCTGCTGGGAACAGTCACCGGTATGATTGAAACCTTCCAGGTGATTACTCAGTTTGGTAATGGCGATCCTAAAGTGATGGCGGGAGGGATATCCATGGCACTGGTGACAACCGTATTGGGCCTGGTATCAGCAATGCCTTTACTGCTTGCACATAATCTGCTGAGTGCGCAGGCAGATGCGATCCGAAGCATTCTTGAGAAGCAGGGGATCAGTCTTGTCGCAGCAGAAGCTGAGAAAACAGGAAGCACTGCGTAATGGATGTGACACTGTTCAGTAGCGAATTTGCCGAAACCTGGTGGATCTCCCTGCAGCAGTTCATGCAACAGGGAGGACAAATACTGTGGTGGCTTGCCGTTGTGGTGTTGTTCTCCTGGTTGCTGGTCGCTGAGCGTCTGCTGTATCTGGTGTTCACTTATCCCAAGCAAAAGCAGCGGTGGCTGGCAATGTGGTACGCCAGAGAAGATCAAACCTCCTGGTATGCTCATGCCATACGATCCGGCTGGCTCAGTGAAGCGCATCTTGCCTTATCTCAGAATCTGAATGTGATTAAAGTCCTGGTGGCTATTTGTCCGATGCTGGGACTGCTGGGAACAGTGACCGGAATGATCTCAGTATTTGATGTCATGGCCAACCAGGGCAGCAGCCAGCCAAAACTGATGGCTTCGGGTATCTCGCTCGCTACATTGCCAACAATGGCGGGTATGGTTGCCGCACTGGCAGGCATGTTTATTCATGCCCGTCTTGCAAAAGCGTGCAAGATGCGAGAGCAAAAACTAGAAAAATTGATGAGGAGTCAACGATGAGGTTAAGTCGCCCATCCGTCGCTCGGGAAGAAGCCCAGATTGATCTGACTTCTATGCTGGATATCGTGTTTATCATGTTGATTTTTTTCATCGTGACCAGCTCTTTTGTTCGTGAGTCCGGCGTTGAAGTGAATCGTCCCCAAGCCAGCAATGTGGTCAGTCAGAAAGATGCAGGCATCTTTGTGGCGATTACTTCGGCAAACGATGTGTATATCGATAAGCGTGTTGTGGATGTTGAACGCGTACAGGCAACACTGGAAACCTTGCTGCTCGATCAGCCTGATGCCTCTCTGGTTATTCAGGCTGATGAGCACGCCTACAGTGGTACTGTGGTAAAAGTCATGGATGCAGCCAAAGGCGCCGGAGTCAAAAATATTGCCTTGGCGGCGGAGAAGCGCTGATGTTCAGGCTCATAGTAGCTGCTCCGTTAGCACTGCTGATTACGGGTGGCTTGTTTACTTTTATGGCCTGGATGGTTGATGACGGTAACCGTCAGTTGCCGGAAGCAAAAGAATCGCTGGCGTTTAACATGGTGATGGTTGAGCAGGAGCGTGAAGCGCAGCGTCGGCAACGCACAGTACCTGAGAAACCGGAAACACCTGAGCCGCCACCGCAGGCCATACCGAAAAGTGCCCAGGCAAGCGCCGTGACGCCTTTGGTTTCACCTACTATGCCATCAATTGCTATGGATGCTTCCGTGAAAGGCCTGGCAATCAGCTTGCCGGCCGTTTCAGATGTGGGACGGGATCAGCAGGCCATGCCGCTCTATCGCGTTGAGCCCAAATATCCTGCCCGGGCTTTAAAAAGAAGCATTGAAGGGTATGTGGTGCTGTCGTTTACGATTGACCCGCAAGGCAGGCCAACAGATATCAAGATTGTTGACGCGCAGCCTAATCGTGTATTTGACCGTGAAGCGATACGTGCTTTAAAGAATTGGAAATACCAACCAAAGATTGAAGGTGGTAAAGCGCTATCCCAGCATGGTCAGCAAGTAAAAGTGGAATTTAATCTGAGTAAGTGATGAAAACATTAGCTTTTATAGTGGCGATCTTGTTTGCGCCTGTCGCGCTGTCGGCACAACTGTCTCAGTATACCGCCGGCAAAGTGCAGCAGGCACAGAAGCTTCAATTGGAAGACAAGGTCAGTGCAGCCATTGTCTTGCTCAGGGAGATGGATATTTCCCGTGCCTATGATAAAGCGTTTGTTAACCGTATGCTGGGTGTGTATTACTGGCAGGACGGCAAGCCGGCTTTATCTATTCAGCGGTTGGCTCAGGCCATTGAAAGCGGGCAGCTTGATGACGAGTATCTGAGATCCACACAACGTATGCTGGCCGATATATTGTTATCCCAGGCGCAATATCAAAAAGCACTCAACTATTACTATCAACTCAGTAAGTCGATTCCCGCAACTGAAAAAGCCGATGAGCTCTGGCTGAGAATCGCCCAGGCCAATTATCAGCTTGAAGAATGGCGTTCGGTGCTGTCAGCTATTCAGCAGTATGAGCGTGTTCATAAACAAAAAGAAGTGCAACCCTTATCACTAAAGTTGGGTGCTCAGTTACAGCTCCAGCAGTATAAGTCAGCGCTCCCAACCTTAAATAGCCTTATTACACTGGAGCCGCAAAAAGTCGTGTGGTGGCGACAACTGGCGGGCATTGAAATGCGGTTGGAGAGAAGAAAACAGGCGATTGAAACGTTAGCGTTGGCAAAGCGCCAGGGAGTCGCCTTATCTCAGCAGGATCTGAAAACTCTGGGCCAGCTTTACGCCCAGGAGGGGATTCCTGAGAAAGCTGCTCGCATTTTTGCATCACTGGATAACAGTGACAGTAATCTTGATTTATTGATTTCTCAGGCAACCTACTGGCAAATGGCGAAAGAGTGGGAGCAGGCGATAGAAACGTGGCGAAAAGTCGTTGAGTTAGATGCGCAGTATCGCTGGCAGCTTTCGACGCTTTTATTACAGGAAGGCCACTATCAACTTGCGCTCAATGAACTGGATAAATTACAGATCAAAGGTAAGCAAGCGGATATTGAGCTGGCTAAAGTGCGCGCCTATTACAAATTACAAAACCTTGAACAGGCGATTGTGCATGCGAAGAAAGCAGATGATTTACAATCGTCAAAGGCTTCACAAAGCTGGATTAAGTATCTGAATCAATTGCGTGATATGGAAAGTTAAGTTCAAGCAATGACCGCAGAGATGAAACGGCGCATTGCGTCGTTTTTTGTTGCTGAGCATCTGAAATTCAGTCCAACTCAAATGTGTGTACTTGCATATTAATACAAAGTCATTAAAGTGGGCTCGCACGAAATAAACCGTTTTTTATGTCGCATAATTTAATGAGAAGATGCTGAATTTTCTGAAATACGTATTGCTGAGTAATTTACTGGCAGCTGGTGCGGTATGGGTTGGCCATAAATTTTTCGAGCAGCCATTCAGTGTTAGTGGTGATGTTCTGTTTTATATGTTTGCACTTCAATGGGCACTGGCTGGCATTGTCTGGAATGGTGGCAAAGAGAGCCAATCATTTGATGATGATCGAGCTGCTATCAAAGCGGCATCAATGTTGTCGGATCATGAGATAGAAGCAGGTAAGCAAAGAGACATTAAAGCAAACTACCATTTTGGCTTTACCTTCTTTTTATCGGGACTATTTCCTTTATTTGCCTGCATTTTATTATCGGTATTTAACTGAGAAGCTACCCGCTTCGCAGCGGGCAGCTAAAGCGCTGGGGGATAAATTATGCGGAATACGGCAGGTAACCGGTAAAGCCACAGATTTTCCAGCCTGTATTTGTGCGTTTAAGGTAGTAGAGTGACTGCCATAGCAGTTCATCAGCACCGCCATCAGCACGCTGGATACTGCCGCAAAATTGTTTACGGGCAATCGCTCGTCCATTCTCTATGGTAATTTCATTCAAGCTGGTTGCAGCATGAACCGCCAGCTCTAACGGTTCGCTGTACACAGTTTCCTGCGCGAGCATTGCCTGACGCAGCCACTCTTCCTGGTAGTCTGCCAGAGAGGAAAAAGCGAAAGTCCACGCTGCCGGGTTATCTGACTTGTTGGCATTGATGGCATAAAACTCATCTTCAATGAAGTCTTCGGCCACTTGTGACCAGTCTGCCTCGCAGTAAGCTTTGATGTCACGCGTGACAAGCATATCCCAGATAGCAGCGCGATCCCTGTCAGTGTCAGTAAACGGGTTGGATTTAATCATAGTGACTCTCCCTAAAAATCAGTCCCAATATGGGATGCCATTCATACGTGAAT
This sequence comes from Photobacterium sp. 2_MG-2023, assembly GCF_030547675.1. NCBI lineage: Bacteria > Pseudomonadati > Pseudomonadota > Gammaproteobacteria > Vibrionales > Vibrionaceae > Photobacterium > Photobacterium sp. 2_MG-2023. The sequence goes on along the minus strand of NZ_JAUOQQ010000013.1, from coordinate 35,690 downwards.
AGCCAAACAAACTGACGAACATCAAACTGGAAATAGCACGTGAATTAAACTGATAGAGTTTAAGGTTGGGATCTTGGACAACAAAAAGCCCCTGATATTAAGGGAATATACGAAATAGGCATGTGTCAATGTAAGCAGGGGGTACTGTCCGCATTGCGGCCTTGTCACTGTCTGGCGTTGGCTTCTGAAAGGAAAAACGGCGGTCTTGTGCCTTACCGCTCAAACTGAGTGAAAGTTTGAGCGTTAAGGCATGAGATATCGATCAGAAATACAGCCGAACGACTGATTCTGCTACGCAGCCAGGGCGGCGGCATCCTTCGATTTCTACGGAAATTTCCTGCACAATTTCCAATCCACGTTTTACAGGCGTGACAGACTGGATTTTTGTACGGGCTCGCACCCGGCTACCTTCTTTAACCGGGTAGGGGAAACGTACCTGATTTAAACCGTAGTTAACGGTCATTTTTGCGGTAGGAAATTTCTGGTTGTTGGGATCGACGCTATCTGTCAGCACAGAGAGCAGCGACAGCGTAAGAAATCCGTGCGCAATTGTTGTTTTAAAAGGTGACTCAAGCTCAGCGCGTTCCGGATCCGTGTGGATCCACTGATGATCATCCGTGACATCGGCAAATCGGTTAATACGATCCTGATCGACAATCAGCCAGTTACCCACGTGAATCTCTTCACCCAGCGATGCGAGCAGTTCTTCCATTAGTTTGGCGGCTTCAGGATGGATCTCGATAGCTGCCGTTTTCTGTACAGATTCGCCATTTGAGGCAATATTCTCAGCTTTAGCCCAACCTGTGACATGTGCCTTGTTCAGGAATTCAATCCAATAGTCACGAATTGACGGCGACAGCCAGTCTTTCAGCTCAAATGGGTGCTTGGCCAAGATTTCACTTTTCTGTTTGAGAAAATCGACCACTTTCATGCTTACCAACCTTTATCGTTTTTTCTTAGTATGATTGAGGCGGCATATTGAATCCTGGCTTAGCAGCAGCAGGATTAAAATGTGCCCTTGATCTCAAATAACTCATCGGATGAGTGCTCATTATTATAAATCAAATTGATGCCGTCACTGTAAAGTGTGCGTCAAATCATACTTTACCATCAAAGTGTGATATTGGTCACCTTGTTGCGATGTGAAGATACGTCTTGAGTACAGCTAACTTCATGGCTACAGCTTCTGGTGTCGATTGCTCAGTGACAGTTAATCTGGCTGATGGTAACAGCCCTTTCGTCATACCTGTGATTATAGATTGTCGCAGGAAAAAGAAGTGAATAGTGTGCGATTGATACCTGTTTTTAACTTCTTAGATTATACCTACCCTATTACCTGCTTGTGCAGGGGAGAGGGTGTCAGGTGGGGTTGTGTGCTGTCGAACCTGGTTGTGGTGCTGTATTTTCATCTTAGGCATTCGGGGTGCATGTGCAGCCCCTGGTGATGAAATTGTTTTTGCGCTGGATAAATTTGTGAATCAAGCCGTGACAAGCTCAATCCCTGGCGCGTCACTGGCTGTACTCGTCAATGGTGAGATCCGCTTATTACGTGGTTACGGTGTCACGAAGGTGGGGGGCGCTAAAAAAATAGATTCTGCCACTGTGTTTCCTCTGGCATCCATTTCTAAAACTTTTGCTTCAGCCGCAACGGCGCTGCTGGTTGACCGTGGTTTGATTGAATGGGATACACATGTTATCCCGTATCTTGAAGATGTTAAATTCAGCGATCCGGATTTAGGTAAAGTCGTCACGTTGCGAAATGTCTTGTCGCATACCACAGGTCTGGTGCCTCAGGCGTACTCTGATCTGCTTGAAAATGATGTGAGTTATCAGCGGATTCTTTCGATATTAAACCGGGTAAAGTTTGTTTGCGATCCCGGTGAATGTTACGGCTACCAGAACATTGTTTATAACCTGAGTGCTGACATGATTTCACTGGCATCTGGCATGGAATACAGCCAGTTTGTGACAGAGCATATTTTTATTCCGCTTCATATGCACAGTGCAACCTTTGGCCTGGAGCGCTTTCTGAATGCCGATGACAGGGTTGTCCCGCATGTCAGAACCAAGTCAGGCTATGCGGCAGTTAAACCTGCTCCTTACTATTATGGCGTACCAGCGGCGGCTGGTGTCAATGCCAGCGCACAGGATCTTGCGCAGTGGATGCTGGCTCAGTTTGGCCAATATCCTGAAGTCCTCAGTGAAGACAACCTCACTTTGTTACATAAGCCATTGATAAGGGCTAATCAGTATCGGTACCGGGCGAAGCTGAGTAATGTGTATTACGGTTTAGGGTGGCGAACATTTGACTATCAGGGGATTACCGGCTTTGTTCATCACGGTGGCTGGGTCAAAGGGATAAGAACAGAAATGGTTTTTAACCCGATCACTCAGACAGGTATGGTTTTTTTGACCAATTGCGAAACAGACGTGGCAAGAGAAGTCGTATTAGAATTCCTGGATTTGTATAAACAGTATATTGACCCCGGTGTTTCTGGCGGTGAAGTAGCAACGTCAGGAAATTAAAGCGCTTTTTTGAAATCTGATGACTAAAATTTATCTTGGCAATCTCTTGTATTTTTAACTGTCAGGCGTACACTTCGCTTGAAATTTGCCGGTAATTACTGATTAACCAAGGAGCATATAATGGCAAAGAAAAAGTGCTGCCAGCACACAGAGCAGGCCACAAATACTGGTTTTGAAACTGATCATGGTCGCGGAACAATCATGGACAATGCCCTTAAAGCCGTCGTCACCAGTAAAGTTTTCCGCAGCAGAGTTGAAAAAGCCCGAAAAGGCAAAGGCAGTTTTCAGCGCAAAGCAAAACACGGCGGGCGAGAGTCCTGGCCAATCGCTGCTTAATGTAAGCATGATTGCCCAGGGCTCTTTTTTTGGTAATTTTTATTTTCTGACTTAAAGGTCAGAAAATAATTGTCAGGTATAGTCTTGCAATTTACTATCTCTGACTCATTGATTGGAATGGAGTCTGGTAATGAAAAAGCTTTGGTTCGTGTTATTTTCTCTGTGTCTGTTTAACCTGCCTCAGGCTACTGCACAGGAAAAAGTGCTGGTTTTTGCTGCGTCTTCGCTCACCAATGCGTTGAATGAATTGGCGGAAAGTTATGAGCATGCCAGTGGCAATGAGGTTGTACTCTCGTTTGCCTCGTCGTCAACGCTTGCCCGCCAGTTAGCTCAAGGTGCACCAGCAGATTTGTATTTATCAGCAAATACAAAATGGATGGATTATGCGGCAGAGCAGAAAGTGATCAATAGCGAATCACGCAAAGATTTACTACATAATCGATTAGTCTTGGTTACGCATAAATCTGAATCGGTGAATTCAGTACCGCTAAATGCCTCGTGGGACATCACGAAGACATTAAATGGCAGCCGACTGGTTGTTGGCGATCCGAATCATGTACCGGCAGGCATTTATGCCAAAGAAGCCCTGGAATCTCTGGGGCTCTGGCAACAGGCAGAACCTTTGCTGGCGAGAGCAAACAATGTTCGTGCTGCGCTTTTGTTGGTGGAAAGACAGGAAGCGAAGTTTGGTATTGTTTACCAGACAGATGCTCAGGTAGCACAAGACGTCAAAATTGTTGCCCAGTTCCCTGAGCAAAGCCATCAGCCCATCACCTATCCGGTTGCGCTAACCCGGCAGGCCCCATCGAAAGCGGCACAGGGATTTTATGATTACCTGCAGTCGTTTGATGCAACCGAAGTGTTCGAACGCTACGGCTTTTCAGTCAATTAACCAACGGGAAGTGTGTCATTCTGAATTTTCCCATGGATACCTTTACCTTAACCGACTACGAAGTCACCGCACTGCAGCTGAGTTTGAAAGTCGCATTCACTGCTGTGATTGTCAGTCTGCCGGCAGGAATTGGCTGCGCCTGGTTGCTGGCAAGAGGGCAGTTTTGGGGGAAATCCCTGTTAGATGGCCTGGTACATTTGCCGCTGGTTCTTCCTCCTGTCGTGGTCGGCTACTTGCTGTTAGTCATGATGGGGCGCCAGGGTATGATTGGCGCTTATCTGTACGATTGGTTTGGCATCACGTTTGGGTTTAGCTGGCGTGGTGCTGTTCTGGCTGTCGCTGTGGTGGCTTTTCCGTTAATGGTAAGAGCAATACGGCTTGCGCTGGAAAATGTTGATCCTAAACTGGAGCAGGCGGCCCGCACGCTCGGGGCCAGTCCGGTTAAAGTCTTTTTTACCATCACATTACCGCTTATGTTACCCGGTATACTTACCGGTACCGTACTTGCCTTCGCCCGGGCGTTGGGCGAATTCGGCGCAACCATCACCTTTGTCTCGAATATACCGGGCGAAACGCAAACTATCCCTCTGGCTATGTTTTCATTCATAGAGACACCGGGGGCCGAAGTGGAAGCTGCCCGCTTGTGCGTGATTGCCATTATTATTGCTTTGCTGTCTCTGGTAATCGCAGAGTGGCTGGCTCGTATAGCGCGAAACAGGCTGGGTAACTGATGTTAGAGTTGAACTTTGTCAAGCAACTTGGACAAATGCGACTGGATGTCGACTTGCGCTTACCCGAATCGGGTATCATTGCCATTTTTGGCCGTTCTGGTTCAGGAAAAACCTCTTTTATTAATATCGTCAGCGGGTTAAGTAAGCCGGATGAAGGCCACATCGCATTTGGCAAGCATGTGCTTTGTGATACTTGGCAGGGCATTGATTTACCACCAGAAAAGCGCCGTATTGGGTATGTTTTTCAGGATGCCAGATTGTTTCCGCATTATAAGGTGAGAGGTAATCTGCTTTACGGAAACCACAGCAAACCAGACCCGGAACCGTTCAGTGAAGTCGTTCAACTTCTGGATATATCGCATTTATTAGGTCGTTATCCTGCCAGTTTATCTGGCGGAGAGAAGCAGCGTGTTGCCATTGGCCGCGCGTTACTGAGTAAACCCGATATGTTGTTGATGGATGAGCCCTTAGCCTCGCTGGATTTACCGCGCAAGCAAGAGCTGATGCCTTATCTGGAATCGTTAGCTAAAAGTGTCAGTATTCCTGTGCTTTATGTCAGTCACAGCCTGGATGAGATACTTCGCCTGGCAGATCACATGGTGGTGCTGGATCAGGGGAAAGTGATTGGAAATGGCGCACTGACAGATGTGTGGGCCTCCTCTGTGATGCGTCCCTGGCTCAGCGCCAGAGAACAAAGCTCAGTGTTGCAGCTAAAAGTAACTGAACACCATCCTTCCTATCCGTTGACCCAGCTTTGTATCGGGCCAGATCTGCCGTTGTGGGTCAGCAGAGTGCGCCGGCCAGTCGGGGAAATGGTCAGGGTGAGAATTCACGCGAATGACATTTCCGTTACCCGAATCAGACCCGCGCAGACCAGCATACGTAATGTGTTGCCTGCAACCGTTGAAGGCATAGAGCAGCATAAATATCACTCTGATATCGTGGTACTCCGTTTAGCTGTTGGCACGTCAATCCTGACGGCCAATATCACGCCCTGGGCGGCAGATGAGCTGCACCTCCATGTCGGCGATAACCTGTATGCGCAAATCAAAGGCGTAAGCCTCAGCCAGCAGGATTTGGCCTGAGTGGCCAGATCCTTGGTGTCCTAACCTTCTTCTCATTCTCCTTGTTGATATCTTGCTTGCATCAATGTCACTGTGTGTGATTTTTGTTAAGATCGAACAAAAAACAACCTAACCCTTCTGTGTGAATTTTGAACAATGTACGGGTGGTTTATCTGCTTGTTTCGTTGAGATTAAGTTCTGCCTTGTGCTCAAAAACTGGCAAATTTTTGTGTCAAATGATTGTCAGGATGCGCATTTTTTAAACGTCAGCTATTGCTAGCAGATGTTTGCAGTCAGTATATTCCTCTCCCGTTGTTGGCTGATTTTATCTTTGCAGCTGTAAAGGTTGCACATTGCAGAGACTTATCCCTGGCTACTGATTGTTCTGGCCTCTGCGTTATAAATCAGGATCTTATTATTATTAAGTGGATGTACCCATGCGAATTCTTACAGTATTGATTTTATCTATGTTTGCCCTTGTCGGGTGTGGCGGTTCAGACGGCGGTTCAGGTGACAGCTCTACTTCTCATAACGGCTCTTCAGTATCGAATGGTGGCTCTTCTGAGCGACCAACGACCGGCGGTGGTGATCAAACGACAGGCGGAAGCACAGGCTCTGGCTCCGACGGAACCGGCACTGGCTCAAATACAGGCGGCTCAGATCAAACCGGCTCTGGCAGCTCAAATCAATCTATGGCTGATGAAATGCTGGCAGCGGTGAATGCTGCACGGGCACAGGGCCAGGACTGTGGCGGAACCTGGATGCCGGCAGTTGCTCCTCTGACATGGGATTCCACTTTAGAACAAACGGCATTCCTGCACTCGAGCGATATGGCCAATTATGACTATTTCAGTCATACCGGGTTGGATGGCTCGTCGCCAAGTTCGCGTGTAACAGCACAGGGTTACAGCTGGAAAACCGTAGGTGAGAATATTGCGGCAGGCCAGAAGACGGTATCTGCTGTGATGCAAGGCTGGTTAGAAAGTCCTGGGCATTGCAGAAATATCATGAACGGCAGTTTCACGCAGATGGGCGCAGCTTCTGATACCAACTCAGGCAGTACCTACGGCATTTACTGGACCCAGGTGTTTGCCTCGCCTAAGTAAACGTCAGAGATTAAGCCAAACTTTGCCTGGTGGGTTACCGGGCAAAGTTTAGCGCTATCAGAGGATGTTATTGATGCCATTGCTGATAAGCATCAATACAGCGAATCTGAGGAAGTTTTTGTTTTAGCACATTATCCAAGCCGCTTTGTTTATAATTTCTTAGCTCAACATTGTATTTGGCTGTGGCTAAATCATAGTTGTTGGAATGAAGAATAGAACCGGCACAGGTTTTTTTATACTGATCCCAGTCACTGTAGTATTTCACATAAAAAGTCTGGATCCATGCGCCACCAGAATTGTCTTCGCCGCCTGTCACTTTGTTGTTGATAATACGCTCGGCATAATATTCCCAAGTGCCATCATCAAAAATCGTAAACTGAGCCGGGTTGTCATACTCTAAATTTTCGCGGAAATAGGCCACATTGGTGAACTGGAAAACCGGATTTTTAGTGTTGGGTTTTTTATCCGTTCTTGCCGGTAAATAGATGTTCATCGTTTTATCGATGGGCGAGGCGGTGGGGGCTTGTGTGCTGGTTTCGTCGTCACCGGAACTGCAGCCCTGCAGTAATAGCAGGCTCAGAGCGGTAACAGATGTGATGAAAATACTGCGATTGTAAGACATGAAAATTCTCCTACGATGATTATGCACCTGCATAAATCTCAACGTATGCAATGTCATCTTTGAGAATATCGGTAACGCTTCTTTTATGACGTATCAACACTGAGACGTCACGGACTTCTTCTTGTTACAACCCAGAAGTGTGTGGCTTTACAATGAGCTGAACAAACTGGCTGCTGAGTAAACTTCGCAATCAAGCTGGCTTTATGCAATCTGGTTTCATTTTGCATTCTGCCAGAATGCCAGTGAGTAACGGCACACCCAGTCGGGGTCATCAAGTGGTAAGTCATGGCCGGCACTGGGGTGAATGTGTATAGGGCACTGCCAGTAGTGGGCAAGCGTTTGGCTGCAAGAAACATCGACTAGCTCGTCATGTTGCGAAGCAAGCAGTAATACGGGTTTATCCGGAACATCTTTATATCTGAAAGTCATTGCGGCGTTCAGTTGCCGAAGCAGATTACTCCTTTGGATAGGACATTCTTTGCGCCATCGAATCCATGTTTTCAGTATGTCAGGATCTCCGGGGTACATGTTTGAGGTCATATGAAGAATGAATTTTTCCTGCTCTTTGGGTTTGCTCATCAACAACCTGATGATATTGGGATACTGCCGCCACCGTAATCGTTTATAAAAGGGGGATTGTTTGCCATCACTGGTATTGAGCAGTACCAGCGACTTCACTTCCTCCGGGTACAATCTTGCCCACTCAAGCGCAATCATCCCTCCCATAGAAATCGCCAGCAGATCATAGGTACCTGCTTCTATTTTATTTTCCGTGTCGAGTTCGCGGGCATGCAAAAAATGTAACTGCTGATGGAGGTCATCAACCATGGCACTGACGGTGGAGGGTGATGTCTCCAGAAACCGTTGACCGTTACCGGCGAGATCCAAAGCGATCACCTTTCGGAAAGGAAAATGCGACCTTAGCTGTTGGGTGAAATTGCCCCAGTGCCTTTGCTCGCGAAGTAATCCCCTCAAAAGGATAATAGGTCGTTGGCAGTGAGTCATGAGCAGTTATCCTGATGGTTTGATGAATACCAGAGCAACATTGCCTGGTGCCAGTCGGCCATCTCTTCGTTGTGACTGAACCAGTTGGTATAAGCTTCGGTTGCATTTATCAGAAAGTCTAACAGAACGAGATGCTTGCGGAGTGTCCGTTGTACTCTGTGCTTTTTAATGGGATGGAATAACCCCAGTGGATGCCAGAGTTGCAACGGGTTTTTTCTCACCCAAAGCCAGGAGCCCATTTCCAGCGTGAGCGGTAGCAGCGGATTTCCCTGAGCTTCAGCTTCATCATACAAAAAGTCCCACAAGTCGCCGTGGCAGGTGTAGTGTTTTGTCTGTGGCTCGAACACATAGTTTTGATGAGGGTAAGCCTGAAAAAACATTTCCCGCACCCGAAACAGACTGCCGAGTCGTGAGACTGGCTGCCGGGTACTTTTGGCATAAGGGAACCAGATTCTGTCTCTGAGCCCGAAGCCAGAATGGCAATCCAGCGCCATGGTAAACGGGCTTTGCCGGGTCTGCTTTAGCACCTGATCAACCAGCAGCTGTGCTTCCGCTTCCATTGGACGCCCTGCCGGACCGCGGTACCACGGCAGACAAGGGCTGATTCTGTGGCCACCGACCAGCCATGCTGTACGCTCCTGGCTTTCGACAGGGGCATTGCGCATCAGATCAACATGTCTGGCGTTCGAGCGGCGCTGCATGGCCATACCCACCGGATTAAGCAGCGGAATCGCCACTATCTGCATGTTCTCAAGCGTGCGTTGCAGGTTATTATCCCAAGCCAGACGCTGACACAGGCTGGTCAGCAGAGAGAGCAAAACCTGAGTCCCAATGCGCTCAAGGCCATGCACTCCGCCAACCAGAAACAGGCAGGGCAGGCCGGGGGCGGGATTGCCTAAACGGCACTCATAAATGGGGAGATGCTGCTCATGGAAAGGTAACCGGATTAACTCACTGGCTTGCAGGCTAATCCGGTTCTTGATTTTCGCTTCGCTTTCAATCAGTGCTTCAAGTTGTATCAGTTCAGGCAAACGCTCGGTAATAGTCACATTGAATCCCTGTTTTCATCATCACTATACCTGTCCTACTTGAAGCTGCAGCGGTGTTGGCTACATTCATTCACTTGCCGCCTACCTGCATCATCAAGTAGTTTAGGTATACACTTATCATGGTTCATAGTGGAGTGAAAAGCTGACAGCTTTATTGCAACTGAGCGCGTTATTTTTCTAGGCCAGTGCCCAGCGAAAAGCCTGAGAAAAGATATGTTTGCCGTTCTCGGGTATCACTTGCCCATGGGCAAACAGGATTCTGTCAAATGGCCAGGTCAGCATTTCCTGTAAAGACTGGCGTAACCGGGTTTTGTTGTGGAAGCTATGACGCCAGTAGAGTGGCATTGCCGGATGAAAATAGCAGCCATTGGCTAAGGCTAAGGCCACGGTGGCCGGGTTGTGGCTGTTTCGCAGCCAGGCCATGGCATCGCCAAGGATCAGTGTTTGTGATTCGGGATCGCAAAACACCACTTCTTCAACATGATCGCTGCCTCTTAACAGCGTCTGCAATAATTGTCCTCGCCACAGCGCAGGCGTTTCGGCACCCAGTGCATCATCAAAAACCAGATCTGTGCGCTTGAACTGAAGCCCCGGAGGGGCAAAAAAGGTCGCCTGAGAGTAGGCGAGCCACCACTCGGACAAAAAGAGATGATGATTCAGGTTAGGCGTCACTATGGCTGTGACACGGCCAAGTTTTGCTAACCGGAGCTGAATATCAGTAGTGAGCTGAACCGGGGAATGGACAAGAAGATTATCATTTTTGAGCCGTATCACTGTCATGCGGCAGCCAACAGGCACGCCATAACGTTTCCACGGCATATCCTGATACCAGATTCGATCTTTACTCCATTCGATCATCGCTTTATTCCTTAAAGCACCACCTGTATTTTCGGCGGAGTGTATCAGAGAAAAGTCTGCTTATATATAGAGTTAACAACAGATAAATTAACCCCAACTGATGTGGCGAATTGCATAACAGCATGAATAAAAAAGTAAACAATTCGCCAGATTTTGGTTGTTCTCGCCATGCTCTGAGTTTGGGTTTTCTGTAGCTTATTGAATTATAGTATAAATATTTTTTGGTATGTGACTTGCTACAGACGTGTACCGACTATGAATAAGGTATATTGCAAATGGGTTAATTCATAAAGTACAGACACGTTAATAATCCCGTTTTTCATCAGAGTTAACATATTCAGAACAATACAGTTGAAACAAGTAAGCTCTGCTTTTTATCTCACAGACACATAAGTAGAATTCAGCTTGATTTATTCGTTACTTTTAAATGTTAAAGCTCACAGTTGCAGTTTCATTTTATGGGGCAATAACAAAATGAATCCAGAAAAATTGCATTAGACTTGAGTGGTAGCGTTTAGTGACGTTTCGTCATAAAAAAGGAGAATATGATGAGAGGACTACACACCGTGTTACGGTGGTTGGCGGCCAGGCCTTATATATATGCCATTGGTATTACCGTTCTGATTCTTGGCTGGATGCTGTCTGGTGGTCAGTCTCAGGAAGACAGCACAGCAATGCAGGCGCCGGGTAATGAAAACAGTGTGCCTGTTCAGTCTCAGGATAAGGCGCCGGTCCCTAAAGTCAGAATCACCACCTTCGCTGCCGAGCCGGTATTTCGTAGTCTGACCTTATACGGTAAAACAGAACCCAGCCGGCAGGCGACAATCAAAGCCGAAGTGGCTGGACGAGTCGTTGATGTGATTGCGCAGCGTGGCTCGTTAGTGAAGGAAGGACAAATCATTGCCCGTCTGGCTCAGGATGACTGGCCGGAGCAGTTAAAGCGGGCGAAAGCCGTGCTCAAACAGCGGCAGATTGAATACGACGGTGCGAAGCGACTGAATGAAAAAGGCTTTCAGGGGCGTGTTCTGTTAGCTCAAACCGAAGCTGACCTTGTTGATGCGCAAACGACCATAGCAACCTTGACGCTGAAGCTGGAAAAAACCACCATCCGGGCACCATTGAGCGGTATCTTGAATGAGCGGATGGTAGAAGTAGGCGATTATGTTCAGGTGGGCGATCCGGTCGGCAATATTGCAGATATCAATCCGCTGATTGTCCGGGCTGATGTCACCGAAACGGATATTCAGCATATTCGTTTGGGCCAGGAAGCGGAGGCAAGATTGATAGGAAACCATGCTGCTACAGGCAAGGTTCGCTACCTTTCGAAAGTGGCAAATGAAACCACAAATACTTTCCGTATTGAGGTCGCTTTCGACAATGATGAGCTGCACTTGCTGGCAGGGACCAGTGCTGAGCTGGTGGTACCGATTGAAGAAACGGAAGCCATTAAAGTCACGCCTGCCGTACTGGCTCTGGATGAGGCCGGGAATCTTGGTGTTAAAACAGTAGAGAAAGATCATGTGGTCTTTACTCCGGTGCGTGTCGTGAAAAGTGATGGTGACGGTACCTGGCTGGGTGGATTTTCAGGCGTGGTGGATGTGATCACCGTTGGTCAGGGTTTCGTCCGGCCGGGTGATCGCGTTGAAGCTATCAGGATGGAGAACTGAGAATGCTTGGGATGATAGATGCCGCATTGCATCGTACCCGTACCGTTGTCCTTATTCTGCTGCTTCTTTTGGTTGCCGGGTATATGAGTTACCAGAGTATTCCTAAAGAAGCGGAACCGGATATTACCATTCCCTTTATTTACGTCTCGATTTCCCATAGCGGTATTTCACCGGAAGATGCTGAACGCTTGTTGCTGCGACCCATGGAGAAGGAATTGCGCGGCTTAGATGGCGTGAAAGAAATGACATCAACCGCCAGTGAAGGGCATGGTTCGGTGTTACTGGAATTTGTGGCCGGGGCCGATACCAACAGTGCCTTAGCGGATGTGCGCGAGAAAGTGAGTCTGGCAAAGGCGAAATTGCCGGACGGCACAGACGAGCCGACGGTTAATGAAGTCACTATGGCCTCTGAAAACCCGGCCATCACAGTTATGTTGTCGGGCACTGCGCCAGAAAGAGCACTGATTACCATCGCTCGTGATCTTAAAGATAAGCTGGAAAGCATGCGGGAAGTGCTGGAAGTGGATATCGGTGGGGATCGGGAAGACATGATTGAGATTCTGGTTGATCCGCTGCTGATGGAAAGCTACGACCTGGATCAGCAAGATATTTATAACCTGATATCCCGTAATAACCGGCTTGTAGCTGCAGGTACACTCGACAGCGGGCAGGGGCGTTTTCCGATCAAGCTGCCTTCTGTCTTCGACAATATTAAAGATGTCATGGAAATGCCGGTTAAGGTGTCTGGCGATCAAGTGATTACCTTTGGTGATGTCGCTACTGTCCGCAGGACGTTTCAGGATGCTGAGTCTTATGCGCGCGTGAATGGTAAGCCTGCGGTATCGCTGGAAGTCAAAAAGCGGCCTGGTGAAAATATCATCCAGACGGTCGAAGGTGTGAAAGCACTGATTGAAAAAGAGCGCGAATTCTGGCCGCCAACCATCGCGGTGGATTACACCGGTGATCAGTCAAAACATGTCAAAACCATGTTGAACGACCTGCAAAATAACGTGCTGTCTGCCATTTTGCTGGTGGTCATTGTGATTATCGCTATTCTTGGTGCGCGTACGGCATTGCTGGTGGGAATTGCCATCCCAGGCTCGTTTCTCACCGGGATTCTGGCATTGGCCGTGCTGGGTTATACGGTCAACATGGTAGTGCTATTTGCTCTGATCATGGCCGTTGGTATGCTGGTAGACGGTGCCATTGTGGTCACTGAATACGCCGACCGCGAAATGAGTGAAGGCACGCCGCGCTATGAAGCCTACAAAAAAGCCTCAAAGCGTATGGCCTGGCCGATTATTGCCTCCACAGCAACGACGCTGGCAGCTTTTGGCCCTTTACTCTTCTGGCCGGGTATCATGGGCGAGTTCATGAAATTCCTGCCATTGACGCTGATCATGACCTTAGTTGCCTCTTTGGCGATGGCATTGATTTTTGTGCCGACATTAGGTGGCTTGTTTGGTAAGCCGCGGCCCATCTCTGCTGAAAAACGTCAGCAACTGATTGAAGCTGAAGAGGGAGATATTGAGCACCTGCCAGGTTTCACCGGCAATTATGTCCGGGTACTGAAAGCGGCGGTCAAACGGCCATGGAAGGTGTTATTCGGCGCGTTGTTGTTTTCGCTGGCGGTTATCCTGCTGTACGGCAAAGCCGGTAACGGGACGGAATTTTTCCCTGAGGTGGAGCCGGAAGGGTTTAATATCGTTGTTCGGTCGCAGGGCGATTTATCCATTGAAGAGAAAGATCATCTGATTCAAGAGGTGGAACGCCAGTTATTGAACTTGCCTGAGGTAGAAACCCTGTATGCGCGCTCGGGAGGCGATGACCGAATTGGTATGCTTAGGGTTAACCTGATTGACTGGCAAGACAGACGTCCGGCGGCGGAAACGATTGAAGAGATTAAGCAGCGCACCGCCGGGCTTGCCGGGCTGGAAATTGAAGTGCGGCAGGATCAGGCTGGGCCACCGACGGGCGATAAAGATGTCAACCTGCAAATCAGTTCACGTTTTCCTGCACTGCTGAAAGACTCAGTTGCGAAAGTCCGTAAGGAACTGGAATCTAACCCTGCCTTCACCAACATTGATGATACCGGCCCTAAACCGGGTATCGAATGGCAGATAAAAGTTGATCGGGCCGATGCCGCGCGGTTTGGCGCAGATGCCACTTTGGTCGGAAATAATGTCCAGTTTGTCACAACAGGGTTAACGCTCGGCGAATACCGGGCTGATGACGTTGATGATGAAATGGATATCCGTGTGCGGTTCCCGGAACAGTACCGGCATATTACCCGCCTTGAAGAGCTACGGCTGAAAACGGCGCAGGGGCAGATTCCGCTCAGTAACTTCAGTACTTTAGAAGCCGCCAACAAGCTGGATACCATCAAGAAAGTGGATGGACGTCAGGCGCTGTCGGTAACGGCTGACATGGCGCCCGGTTATAATCTGAGTAAAGTCATTCCTGAAGTCATGGCGCGTTTACCCGAACTGGGGCTGGATCCCAGGGTCCAGATTACGCTCCGAGGGGAAAACGAAGAGCAGGAGAAAGCGTCGGCTTTCCTGAGTAAAGCCTTCCTGGTTGCGATGGCTGTGATGGCGATTATTCTGGTCACCCAGTTTAATTCTTTCTATCAGGCTTTTCTGATCCTGACAGCTGTTCTGTTCTCAACGGTCGGTGTACTGCTTGGGATGCTGGTGTTCAATCAGCCGTTTGGCATAGTGATGTCAGGGATTGGTATCATCTCGCTGGCCGGGATAGTCGTGAATAACAATATCGTTCTGATTGATACCTATAACGTGCTCAGAAACCAGGGCATGGAGCCGATTGAGGCGATTCTTCGCACCGGCGCCCAGCGCTTACGTCCTGTAATGATGACCACAGTCACCACCATTTTAGGCTTGATGCCAATGGTACTGATGGTGAATGTGGATCTGATACAGCGCAAAGTGGAATTTGGCGCCCCGTCTACGCAAATGTGGGCACAACTTGCCACAGCCGTGGCGGGTGGGCTGGCCTTTGCAACGGTTCTGACGCTGGTGATAACCCCTTGTATGCTGGCGCTGGGCGTGCATCGTCAGCAGCGTAAGAAACAGAAAGCAAAAAGCACGCATTCACCGCATCTGATCGATGAAGCAATGCTTGATGATGAAGAGGTGAAATCGCTGGAAAAAGTCAGTTAACGATCTGGACTGTTCTGTACCGATCTGAACCATAAAAAGAACCGCCACCTTTTTCAAGGTGGCGGTTCTTCTTGGGCTAGGTTTTTCTTGAGTTAGGTGTTGCGTTGTTATCAGGCGATAACCAGAAAGAACACTGCGGTTGCAACAATACCAATCAGTGCATAAGGGATTTGGGTCAGGGCGTGCTGCATAGCGGTACAGCCACTGCCTTGTGCAGACAGTACCGTGGAGTCACTGAAGAAGCATGAGTGACTGCCGGCCGCAGACGCTGACAACAGCGCGCCGATAGTGATAGAGACTGGTACACCCAGGTGCGCACCCAGCGGGAATACAATCGGCATGGCTACCGCAAACAATCCCCAGGATGAGGCGGTCGCAAAGACCAGCGCGGCCATCACAAGGAAGATGATTGCAGGGAACATTTGTGCCGACAGGTAAGGCGAAACAGTTTCAATAACATACTGTGTCAGACCCAACTGATCATTGACGTTTTTCAGCATGAAACCGGCGATGACGGTTGCCAGAGGTAACATCATGATTTTGATACCGTCATAGACAGCCTCAAACATGGTGTTCACCGGCATCAGACGCTGTACGCCGTAAAGGAACATGGTGAAAATCATGGCAACGAAGACGCCAGCCAGCAAATCAATATCGAAATACCAGCTTGCGGCAACCAGCACTATCATAGGCAGGGCAAAGTTCAGTACACCAATGGTTGAGTTTGGATGCGCTTTCACATCTTCACCCAGTGCAATGTCAACGCCACCGTCAGGCTGCACCTGACCATTCTGTGCACGTTTCTCTGCCGCTTTCATCGCACCCAGGTCAGGGATTTTTCCAGTGGCTACCAGGAACACAACCAGCAGTGTTACCCAGCCGTATGCCATATAGGGAATCGCATCAATATAGGCACTGATCCCTTTGCCGGATGCGGCAATGTCGTTATCTTCCAGCAGCGAGCTGAAGAATATAGCCCAGGTGGAAATAGGCAGCAGGATACAAACCGGTGCGGCGGTGGAATCGACCAGATAAGCCAGTTTCTCACGAGAGATTTTGTAGCTGTCTGTAATGCGCTTCATCGATGACGAAATCGCAATCGCATTCAGGTAGTCATCAATGAAGACCAGAATACCAAGCACGAAAGTCAGTACCATTGACTGGCGTTTGCTTTTGACTTTAGTGACCAAAGCTTCACTGAAACTCAGGATACTGCCGCCTTTTTCCAGTATGGTGATCAATCCGCCCATTAAGCCGCAGACCAGAATCAGCCAGGCAATGGTTTCATCCATCATGACTGTCATCGACACATCGACGACATTCCCGACGATCTGCTGAGGATCTATCATAATCAGGCCGACGATAGCGCCACTGAACAGGGCCTCGACGGTTCGGTGAGTTAACAACGCCACGGCCAGAACGAAAATGGTCGGTAACAAACTGTACCAGCCATAGGGCGTCCCTGTTTCATGGGTGTTACCAATAATGGCAAAAGTCCCGATGATCCCGGCAATTGCCAGAATAACCGACATGCTCTTCGCATTTGGCTTCTGCGGCGCATCTAATGCAGGTGTTTTCACTGTCATACAAGAATTCCTTTCCTATCTTTCAGTTACGCTGAATGAAGCATCCACTCAATTTCCAGTGGCGTGACGGCTTTTTCAAAGTCCGCCAGTTCACGTTGCTTGCATGCTAGATAAAGCGAGATAAATGATTGCGGTAGGTACATCGACATTAGCTCGCTTGATGCAAGCTTTATTAGTGCGTCCGGCATGCGAAGAGGTAACTCTACCGCATTGTCGGCCAGTTGTGGTGGGCATTGCTCAAAAGTAAAACGTTCGCTGGCAAGCAAGCCAGCCAAGAGCACTGAAGCAAGCACATACGGGTTGACATCTGCTCCAGCGATACGATGTTCAATACGGCGGTTATGGCTGTCACTCATTGGTATTCTGAGTGCAACCCCGCGGTGGTTTTCTCCCCAGTTGGCATGGGTGGGCGTGTACATAGAAGCCGAGAAGCGGCGGTATGAATTCACGTTAGGGCAAAGCAGTGCCATGGAATCCGGCATCATGGCCAGCATGGCAGCCAGCGTCTGGTAATAGAAGGGGCTGGCTTCGCCTTCCTTATCGGAAAACAGGTTCTTGCCGTCTTTATCTACCACGCTCAGATGCATGTGTTTGCCGTTACCGGCTTCGTCAGCATAGGGTTTAGCCATGAAAGTGACATCGAAATCATGGGCCTGAGCAACCTGGCGAATTAACCGCTTAGCCAGAATGACCTGATCACAAGCATTAACAACATCTTGCTGGTGGTTAAAGTTGATCTCGAACTGACCAGGCGCCGATTCAGACAGTGCGCCTGACGTATTCAGTCCCTGAGCAACGGCAGCGTCATTCAGATCGCGTAAAAACGCGGAATAATCATCAAGATTCTCTACGTTGTACACATCTGAACGGTACTCTCTGTCATGGTGGATGGGATTGAGAGGCGGTTGGATAGCGCCCTTAACCCCGCGGTTTTTATCCAGCAGATAAAACTCAAGCTCAATCGCGACAACCGGAAACTGCTCGCGTTGGTGAAGCTGCTCAAGCAGGCTCACCAGAACAGAGCGGATACAAAGGTCTGTCGGCTGGCTGCCTGACTCATCCATCATGGTCAGCATGACCTGGCCGACTTCAGGATTAAAGGTGGTGGTCAATGTGCCTGGAACCGGGTAACAGATATGATCTGGTTCACCCAGTGCCTCGCCGAGTCCCGCTTCTTCAACCACATTCCCTTCAATGCTCAGCGAGATAGTAGAGAGAGGTAAGTAAACGCCTTTCTCTATTTTTTCAACCGCTTCGACTGGAATACGTTTGCCTCTCGGGGTTGCGTTGATGTCGGTAAAGAGCAAATCAACGAACCTGATCTCTGGCCACTTTTGTTTAAAATTTTTAACTTCTTCTTTAAATCCGTTCATTCACGAAACACCTCGTGTGGATACATCCTGTAACTTATATTTAACAGAAGAACGCCAAATGGCAATAATTGTGTTCAAAATGTTCGAAATATCGAACGTTGATCAAATTTTAGTAACATTATTGTAAATTGCAGGTTGATTTCCCTTAGTGCTCTAAGCTAGGTTTGTTCAATAAATCGAACACTGATGGCAGGAGAGACCATGATGAACTCAACAAAAGCTGGACCGGTAATTGGCGTTGTATGCTGTAAAAAATCACTGGAAGGCTATGGCATTCAAAGTGTTAATGAGTTCTATCTCCATGCGATAAAGCAGTTTGGTGCCAACCCGGTTCTGTTCCCGTCGGGCTCTACGGCTGAAGAAATTAAGCAACTGATTGGATTGGTCGACGGCGTGCTGCTGACCGGCAGCCATTCGAATGTTGCGCCTGCCCGTTACGGTGCAGAACATGATGAACCGAAAAAAGATGAAGGCCGTGATGCTCTGTCATTTGCACTGATAGATACCTGTATCAAAGAGAACGTGCCTATTCTCGGTATCTGCCGCGGATTTCAGGAAATGAATGTTGCGCTTGGTGGATCACTGCACCCGAAAGTGCATGAAGTTGAAGGCTTTAACGATCACAGGGAAAGCCCGCTTAATGACATGGTCCTCAAGTATTCACCGGCTCATCCGGTAAATATTTCTGACAACGGCATCTTTGCCGACTGGCTGGCGCCGCTGGACAACATTGAAGTGAATTCTCTGCACGGCCAGGGTGTTAATCAATTAGCACCAGGTCTTACCGTGGAAGCCGTTGCACCGGATGGTTTGATTGAAGCCTTTAGTTTACAGGCGCATCCATTCTTTATTGGTGTGCAGTGGCACCCAGAATGGCAAGCGACTGAAAACCATTTTTCACGAATTTTGTTTGATCAGTTTATGATATCGGCTTCAAAACGAAGGAGCCTCCATGATGGAAACTGACTCAATTGGTAAAAAAATCGCACAGCTTAGAAAAGAATACAAATTGTCTCAGCGTGAACTGGCAGAAAAAGCCGATATCACCCACAGCGCTATCTCATCAATTGAGAACAGCAAGGTGAGTCCGTCGGTCAGTTCATTACACAAGATAGTGAAAGTGTTCGATATGTCCTTGTCTGAGTTTTTTACACAAGATCAGGCATTTGATGAGCGTCCGGTGGTGATTAAGCCTGATCAGCTCATTGAAATGGGCAACGAACAAGTTTCAATGAAACTGGTCTGCGACGGCCGTAAAGACAGACAAATGGGCTTTTTGATTGAGGTATACCAGCCTCATTCAAGCACAGGACTGATAAGCATTAAACACGAAGGTGAGGAAAGCGGAACGGTACTGGAAGGTGAAATAGAACTGGCGCTGGGTGACAAAACCTATGTTATCGGCGAAGGGGAAAGTTACCTGTTTGATACCAGTATTCCTCACAAGTTTACCAACAGAACGGACAAACTTTGCCGGATTGTCAGCGCACATACCCCGGCTAGTTTCTGACGTCCACACCCAAAAGGAAGGCGTATGAACACTCAACAGCAATGGACAGCACTAAAACAGCAGATAGAAATTGAAGCCAGGGCATTCATTCACGGTGAATACCAGCATGCCCAGAGTGGTAACACCTTTGCTGTGATCAACCCTGCGACAGACGAGCATCTTGTTGATGTTGCCCGCTGTGACGCAAAGGATGCAGCAATTGCTGTTGAGATGGCCAGAAGTGCCTTTAATCGCGGAGACTGGCAGGATCAGAGCCCGGCACAGAGAAAAGCAGTGTTACTGGCGTTTGCCGACCTGATCGATCAGGAGCGGGAAACCCTGGCCCTGCTGGAAACCCTGGATACCGGTAAACCTATCAGTCACAGTTTCAGTACTGATATTCCCGGCGCTGCCGCAGCCATTCGCTGGTACGCCGAAGCGATTGATAAAACCTATGGCGAAGTAGCGCCCACTGAAGTCAATGTGCATGCCTATATCACGCATCAGCCCATTGGTGTCGTTGCGGCCATAGTGCCCTGGAACTTTCCGCTATGGCTCGCGTGCTGGAAATTAGGACCAGCGCTGGCGGCCGGAAACAGTGTGATTCTCAAACCCTCTGAAAAGTCACCGTTAACCGCGATCCATCTTGGCAAACTGGCCAAACAGGCCGGTATCCCGGACGGTGTGTTTCAGGTATTGCCTGGATTCGGGCATGAAGTGGGGGATGCGCTCGCCCGTCATGATGATGTGGATTGCATCACCTTCACCGGCTCAACCCGGGTAGCCCGTCAACTGATGGTGTGTTCGGGCGAATCCAATATGAAACGTGTCTGGGCCGAAGCGGGCGGTAAAAATGCCAATATCGTGTTCGCGGATTACAAGAATCTGGACAAGGCAGCGGCGGAAACCGCAGCGGGCTGTTTCTATAACCAGGGCGAAGTGTGCGTGGCAGCCACCCGCTTGCTGGTGCACGAAAGCATCAAAGATGCGTTTGTCGCCAAAGTCATTGCGGCATCAAATGCCTTTACCCCGAAAGATCCGCTCGATCCTGCTTCGTCAATGGGCGCACTGATCGATCAGGATCACAAAGCCAAAGTGCTGGATTATGTCGCCAAAGGGGAAGCGGCCGGTGCCAAAGTGCTGTGCGGCGGTGATGTCGCAGGGCAAGGTGCCTTTGTTGCCCCGGTGGTGTTAGGTGATGTCAGTAATGACATGGCTGTTGCCCGTGAAGAAATTTTTGGTCCTGTGTTGTGCGTGATCCCGTTCAGCACAGAAGAAGAAGCGATTGCGATCGCCAACGATTCCCCCTATGGGCTGGGTGCCGCGTTATGGACGTCCGATCTGGACCGTGCACACCGGGTTGCCCGTCAGCTTCAGGCGGGTTCGGTCTGGATTAATAACTACAACGAAGGTGACATGACAGTTCCGTTTGGCGGCTTTAAACAAAGCGGCAATGGTCGGGATAAATCACTGCATGCCCTGGAGAAGTTCACAGAGGTGAAAACCACTTGGCTTCGTCTTGAGTCGTACTAAAAGGAGTTTACTGTGATTAATCATACCGGTTCTTTCTACGCCGCTACGGCGAACTATACGCGAGAGTTTCGCACCCTGACCGATAACATCGAGTGCGATGTGTGTATCGTGGGTGCGGGTTTCAGCGGTCTGTCATCGGCGCTGCACCTGGCGAAAAAAGGCTTTAAGGTTGTGGTCCTCGAAAGTGCCAAAGTGGGTTTTGGCGCGACGGGCCGTAACGGCGGACAAATTGTCAACAGCTACAGCCGCGATGTCGATGTCATCGAGAAACGTTACGATAAAAAGACCTCAGATGCGCTGTGCAGCATGATTTTTGAAGGTGGCGATATTATTCGCGGCCTGATAGAAGAATTTAACATTGACTGTGATCATCGTCAGGGCGGCCTGTTTACTGCGGTGAACAACAAGCAGTTAGAAGGGCTGAAACACCATAAAGCCAACTGGGAGCGCTACGGCAATAAAGAGATGACACTGCTCGATAAAGCTGAGCTGCAAACTATGGTGGGCACTGACGTCTACGAAGGCGGTTTGCTGGACATGCGTGGCGGCCATATTCATTCACTGAACCTGGCGCTGGGCGAAGCCGAAGCCATTATTCAGATGGGCGGACAGATTTTTGAACAGTCAGCCGTTACCCGGATTGAAAAAGGCGCCAAACCTGTTGCTCACACCAGCCAGGGCTCAGTCAAAGCGCAATATATGGTACTGGCCGGCAATGCTTATCTGGGTGGTCTGGCGCCGAATATCAGCAATAAAGCCATTCCATGCGGCACACAGGTGGTGACGACAGAACAATTGTCAGATGCACTGTGCGATGAGCTGCTGCCGCAACGTTACTGCGTAGAAGACTGCAATTACCTGCTGGATTACTTCCGTATTACCGGCGACAACCGGATGCTGTTTGGCGGCGGTGTGGTATACGGCGCACGTGATCCGGCCAACGTAGAGAAACTGATCCGTCCGAAGATGGAGAAAGTCTTCCCTCAGCTAAAAGGCGTGAAGCTGGACTTTGCCTGGACCGGTAACTTCCTGCTGACCTATTCACGTATGCCGCAATTTGGCAGTTTTGCTGACAACATTTACTACCTGCAAGGATACAGCGGCCATGGCATTACCTGTACGCATCTTGCCGGCAAACTGCTGGCTGAAGCGCTGACCGGACATGCTGAGCGTTTTGATGCATTTGCGTCTCTGCGTCATTACGCCTTCCCGGGCGGGCGCCATTTCCAGGTGCCGTTTACGGCGCTTGGGGCCGCTTACTACAACTTACGCGACAAGCTCGCTATCTAAGGATCGGAAAAGGAAGAGAACAATGTCAAAGACAGTGACTTTTGCTTCAGTGCAGCTTTCGATGTCGTGGGATATCGATAATAACCTGAAAAAGATCAGCCAGGCGGTGAAAGAAGCCGCTGACAATGGCGCGAACGTTGTGGTGCTGCAAGAACTCTTTGCTGCTCCTTACTTCTGTAAAGAACAGGTAGCCAAGTATTTCGATCTGGCTGAAGAAACCGACAACAGCCCGTTGATTGATCACATGAGCCAGCTGGCGCGTGAATTCAATGTTGTGATACCGGTGAGTTACTTTGAGCGTTCAGGCAACAGCTTTTTTAACTCTCTGGTGATGATCGATGCTGACGGCACTGTGATGGACAACTACCGTAAGTCACACATTCCTGATGGTCCGGGTTATAGCGAGAAATTCTACTTCAGCCCTGGTGATACCGGCTTCAAAGTCTGGCAAACCCGGTTTGGCAAGTTTGGGGTTGGGATCTGCTGGGATCAGTGGTTCCCGGAGCTGGCACGCTGTCTGGCGCTGGCGGGCGCAGAAGCGATTTTCTATCCGACTGCCATTGGCTCTGAGCCTCAGGATCCAACGCTGGACTCACGCGATCACTGGCAGCGCACTATGCAGGGGCATTCTGCTGCCAACCTGATCCCTGTGATCGCCGCCAACCGCACCGGTGTAGAAACCGACGATGGCATTGAAACCACCTTCTATGGCTCGTCGTTTATTACCGATCATACCGGCAAGAAACTGGCTGAAGCGGGCCGTGATGAAGAAACCATCATTTATGCTGCTATAGATTTGGAAGCAACAGCCAAAGCGCGTTACAGCTGGGGTCTGTTCCGTGACCGACGTCCTGATTTGTACACACGCATCAACTCCCTGACGGGTAAGTAATACACTCGGAACATAGAAAGGAAGACTGCCATGGAACGACAGGGCACCCCTTCAGAGCACGGCTATTATTTCCCTGCGGAGTTTGCTCCGCAGGAACAGGTTTGGCTGGCATGGCCGGAGCGGCCTGATAACTGGCGTGAGACTGCGAAGCCAGCGCAGCACGCTTTTACTCAGGTTGCGACGGCCATCAGCCAACATACTAAGGTCTGCGTGGCTGTCAGCCCCAATCAGTACCTGACGGCAACGCTCATGTTGCCAGAAGAGATTGAGATCGTTGAAATGCCGCTCAATGACGCCTGGATGAGAGACATCGGCCCGACAGTCGTGGTGAACGATAGCGGTGATCGTCGTGGCATCAGCTGGCAGTTCAATGCATGGGGCGGAGAAGTTGATGGCTTGTATGCCCCCTGGAATGACGACGATCAGGTGGCGGCGACAATTTGCGAACACCTCGGGCTGGATTACTATCGCGCACCTTTTGTGCTGGAAGGGGGAGCGATTCACACTGACGGTGAAGGCACCCTGTATACCACGGAAGAATGCCTGCTGTCTGCCGGGCGTAATCCGCATCTCAGCAAAGCAGAGATCGAAGCGTATCTGGCCGACTACCTGTCAATAAGCAAGGTGATCTGGCTGCCGGATGGCTTGTTTAATGATGAGACCAATGGTCATGTCGATAATCTGCTGCACGTGATTGCGCCAGGTGAAGTGATCTTAAGCTGGTGTGATGATCCTGACGATCCGCAGTATGCGATTTCCCGCCGGGCACTGGATGTGCTGAAGAACAGCACCGATGCGAAAGGCCGGCGTATCAGGGTGCACAAGCTGCCGATCCCCGGTCCGCTATATTTAACACAAGAGGAAGCGGCCGGTATTGAGCCATCAGGTGGAATGAAACGCGAAGCGGGCGAACGTTTGGGCGGCTCATATGCCAACTTCCTGATGTGTAACAAAAACGTGTTTTTACCCTTGCTGGACTCAGCCAGTGATCAGCAAGCCATGGATATTCTGCAAGCGGCGCTGCCGGACTATCAGATTATCGGTATACCGACCCGGGAAGTGCTGCTTGGCGGCGGCAATATCCATTGTATTACTCAGCAGATCCCTGACGCACTTGCCTGCAAACAGGGCTGACAGGTCTGGTCAAATGAAAAGGTTTTATTATGCAGCAAATTAAGAACCGCACTTTGCTCGCCTTTGTGTGCGAGCCATCCGACACCTCTCTGGCTGTGACCAATCCGGCTGACGGTGAAGTGTTGTGTCATATTCCGACTCAGAATGAAGCGGAAATTGCTTCTGCCATTGAACGCGCCAATACCGCGCAAAAAGCCTGGGCGAAAACCAGCGCCAAAGAGCGTGCGGTGATCCTGCGTCGCTGGTTTGATCTGATTATGCAAAACCAGGACGATCTCGGCCGTCTGATGACCCTGGAACAGGGCAAGCCGCTGGCCGAAGCCAAAGGCGAAGTGGCCTACGGTGCCAGCTTTATTGAGTGGTTCTCGGAAGAAGCGAAACGCACCTATGGCGATTCCATTCCTGGCCCGACGACAGATAAACGTATCGTGACGATCAAGCAGCCCATCGGTGTGGCCTGTGCCATCACTCCCTGGAACTTCCCGATTGCGATGATCACCCGTAAAGCTGCGCCTGCACTGGCGGCGGGCTGTACCTTTATCTGCAAACCCGCCAATCAGACGCCTTTGTCAGCCTACGCGGTGGCTGAATTAGGTTATCAGGCCGGCATCCCGCGCGACGCGCTTCAATTGGTCGTGAATGCCTCGTCCAGCATGGTGGGCAAGGTGTTCACCGGCAGTCCGCTGATCCGTAAGTTGTCTTTTACCGGTTCTACCGGTGTAGGACGGCTGCTGATGGCGCAATGCGCCGACAGCATTAAGCGGACTTCGATGGAGCTGGGCGGCAACGCGCCATTCATCGTGTTTGATGATGCCGATATCGATCTGGCAGTGAAAGGCGCGCTGGCCTCTAAATTCCGTAATGCCGGCCAAACCTGCGTGTGTGCCAACCGCTTCTACGTGCAAGACGGTGTTTACGATGCCTTCGTTGCCAAATTCAAAGCGGAAGTTGAAAAGCTGAAAGTGGGCAACGGGCTGGATGAAGGCGTGACTATCGGTCCTGTGATCGATGCGTCGGCCAAAGAGAAGATCATGCACTTAACGGATCACACCGTTGCTCAGGGCGCAAGACTGGTGACGGGTGGACAGCAGCTTGACGGCCTGTTTGTCCAGCCGACGATTCTGGCGGATGTCACGCACGACATGGATATCGTGCAGGAGGAAATCTTTGGCCCGATTGCACCTGTCATCCGGTTCAGCACTGATGACGAGCTGATCGACATGGCCAACGACACGATTTATGGCCTCGCTTCTTACTTCTACAGCCAGAACATCAACCGGATCTGGAAAGTGGCGGAAGCACTGGAATACGGCATGGTGGGGATCAATGAAGGCATGATTTCAACCGAAGTTGCCCCGTTTGGCGGGGTGAAACAATCCGGTATCGGACGTGAAGGTGCCAAGCAAGGCATCGACGAATACATGGACATTAAATACCTCTGTTTTGGCGGCATTCAAGCATAAGGAAGGGAAGTGATGAGCAATCAAGTATGGCAAGCACGTAAGCAACAAGTTATCGCACAGGGAATGGGCAACCTGAATCCGCTGTATGTAGAAACTGCAAAGAATGCCGAAATCTGGGATATCGAAGGTAATCGCTATATTGATTTTGGTTCGGGTATCGCGGTGAACAACACAGGCCATTCGCACCCGCGTATTGTCGAAGCGGTGAAAGCGCAGCTGGATAATTTTTCCCATACCTGTGCCATGGTGACGCCGTATACGTCCTTCGTGGAACTGGCGGAACAACTGACAGCACGCGCCCCTGGTAACACAGCGAAAAAAGCCGTCTTTCTGACCACAGGTGCAGAAGCGGTCGAAAACGCCATCAAAGTTGCCCGTGCGCACACCAAACGCAGTGGCGTGATTGCGTTTAAAGGCGGTTTCCACGGTCGGACCAATATGACCATGGGGCTGACCGGTAAAGTGGCACCTTACAAAGCGGGTTTCGGTCCCTTCCCGGGCGAAATCTATCATGCCCCTTATCCGAATGCGTTCCACGGCATCAGTATTGAAGACAGCCTGCAGGCGATTGACGATCTGTTCGCCTGTGACATTGA
Organism: Photobacterium sp. 2_MG-2023; assembly: GCF_030547675.1. NCBI lineage: Bacteria > Pseudomonadati > Pseudomonadota > Gammaproteobacteria > Vibrionales > Vibrionaceae > Photobacterium > Photobacterium sp. 2_MG-2023. The sequence goes on along the minus strand of NZ_JAUOQQ010000013.1, from coordinate 9,299 downwards.
ACCGTCACGTGTTGCCGCCATTATTTTTGAACCTGTGCAGGGTGAAGGCGGTTTTTATCAGGCGCCGCCTGCGTTTGCTCAGGCGCTGCGTGAACTGTGTGACAAACACGGTATCCTGCTGATTGCCGATGAAATTCAAACCGGTTTTGCCCGTACCGGCAAAATGTTCGCTACTGAGTACTTGGGTATTGAACCGGACATGATGACCATGGCGAAAGGGATTGCCGGTGGTTTCCCAATCTCAGCCCTGGTGGGTAAAGCCGATATCATGGACGCTGCTGGCCCCGGTGGTTTGGGCGGGACTTATGCCGGTTCACCTCTGGGTTGTGCCGCAGGTTTGGAAGTGCTCAAGATCATTGATGAAGAGCAGCTGTGTGAGAAAGCCCTGAAAATTGGCGAAGTGATGACCAGCCATTTCCGTGCGCTTCAGTCTGATTTCCCTGTGATTGGCGAGGTACGTAATCTGGGCGCGATGATCGCCGTCGAGTTTGTCGATCCTCAGTCCGGTGCCCCAATGGCTGATCTGACCAAATCGCTGGTGGCTCAGGCGCGGGAAGAAGGTGTTATTCTGTTGTCTTGTGGTGTGAAAGGGAACGTTATCCGCTTCCTGCCTGCCCTGACGATTGAAGATGAGATCCTTGCCGAAGGCATCGAGAAAGTGAAAAAAGCACTGGCAGCCTTGGTTTAAAAACGAGGTTCAGTACTGGTTTCATGGATGCCAGCTGCACAAAAAATAAAAGGGCATACGATGTGATGCCCTTTATTTTTTAAATTGAATCTGTCGTATTCCATTGTTTATTTTTGATGATTCAGACACATGGCTGAATACGTTAGACTGCGGTCACCAATACACCAATGGCGTTTTGTTCGTGATAAATCGAGTGGTGAGCCGGGTCATTAGCATAGTCCTGAAGGGCATGTCTTGCCGTCGCGCTATATCCGATCGCGACAACCCATCTTGAGCCGGGGTTCGGCGCCGGATAATGTACGATTTTATTCATGTCCTGCTGAGCCGAGGCAAGGAGGACGGCACCTGCGTTCGTTGCACTTTCAACTTTAAGTTCAATCGCATACCTCCCATCATTATCCTGAGCCAGTGCATCTAAGCGCCAGTTTCCATTCGGCGGCGGATAAGGCACTTCACGAGTGGCTTGTATCCCTGCCTGACGGAAAAGAAGAATCAGTTCGACTTGCATCCATATTTCCCAGGCAGCACCGGTTGTAATGGCTTCTGTGATTCGTGCTGAATCATTGAGAATCATATAAGCTAAATTTTGGTTATTCATGATTTACCCTTCCTGATAATTGAATAGAAAGCGGTTCATTCTGACTTATTGGTTCAGTGCTATGAACACGCACAGGGTAAGAATATGCTTTCTCCTAAAAGCCGCCTTTTATAGGCTCACAGAAAACTTTCTCAGAATCATTGAATAAAAAGGGGAGCAAGAACAGCTCACCAGAATGGACTGAAAGGGTTGTCAGCGTTGAATAAAAAAACAGGCATACCTGAGTATGCCTGATGAAAACAGTGTGTTGCGGTTGAACAAGCGTGATTTATTTAAACTCGGATTTGCGCATCCGGTTCAAGACGGCCATGACATCGACAACACGAGGTTTAGCTAAATCACCATAGTTTGGCATGGTGCGGAACCATTCATCCTGCAGCATTTTCTGGAAGGCGGTGACGGGTTGCTTTTCCCAGCCTTTGAGCTGCGCCAGCTGACACCATAACCAACCAATAGTATGAAGCTGGCTGGCATCGGCAATTTGCTCTAAGGCCTGCAGATCCACGAACTCACGACCAAAACGCAGACTTTGTTTGTTTTTGACCTGGATACGGAATTTACCTTCTTCCAGTTGTGCCTGAAGCCCGGAGCGGTTCAGTTGGCGAACACGCGGTTGCTCAATGGTATCGCTGCCTTCCGGCTGGCGCTGAGTTGGATGCGACTGCACGACAGTTTTTGCTTTAGCGGTGACATCAACAGCTTCATAGTTGTGCATCTGAATCACTGTATCAGCAACATCCAGATAGTCACCGGAACCGCCCATCACCAGCATGACAGAGACGTTCAGGTGATTGCGCAGCAAAGCAATACGATCGACCAATGGGGTGATAGGTTCATCTTCTTTCGCAATCAGTGCCTGCATGCGCTCGTCACGGATCATAAAGTTCGACGCTGAGGTATCTTCATCGATCAACAGGGTTTGGGCACCGGCTTCCAGCGACTCTTGCAACCAGGCTGCCTGCGACGTCGAGCCTGAGGCATTTTGTGTGCTAAAGCAGGTGGTGTCTTTACCCATAGGCAGATTATTGATGTAGGGCGACAAATCGACGCTGTGAACACAGCGGCCATCTTCTGCACGAATTTTGCTGGCAGTTTCATCGGCAACCACATATTCGCGGCCATCACCCGGGACATGATCATACACAGCATTCTCGACCGCATTCAGCAGGGTCGATTTGCCGTGAAAGCCGCCACCGACAATCATGGTAATGCCGGTAGGGATACCCATACCGCGCAGTTTACCCGCGTGAGGTGCGTCTAATTCAACCGCCAGGCTGTCCGGGCTGATGAAGGGCACAGCGTCAGGCATTGGCTGCTCGCTGTTACCGGCAAGGCGTGGTAACACGCTGTGATCGGCCACGAAGGCAATCAGGTTATTTTCTTTGAGCTGCGAACGCAGTGCCACCTGATCTTCAACGGTTTCACAATGGCGGCGCAGATCGTCCATCGGCAGTTCACGTGCAATCGTCGCGCGACGAATGATTTTCGGCAGCGTGAAGGTCAGCAGGTTGAACGCTTTCTTGGCAATGATGGTACGGCCGTCAGCAGGGAGATCGACACGGAAACGCAGTTCAATGGCATCGTCATCGAAAACGACAGCAGTGCGGTCCAAAACAGCCTGACCCGGACGGTCAATCTGAATCTCGTTCACTTCTCTGGCCAGATCCGCAAACTGACGGGCGATAAAATCACGCGCTGCGCGCTGATAGTCAGCCGACTGGTCTTTCAGCCAGGCCAGATCCGTGAGTGACCACTGGCGCCGTGCGCGAACGCGTGTCGCAGGCGCGAAAGGATCCGACTGAGGGATATCGATAAAGAAATCGTAATCAACAAAGTTATACTGACCCCGCAGGCTGGAATAGCTGCGATAATTACGACGGTCAATTTTTTTGAGTCTGGCTTCTAGTAAGTCCATGGTCACTCGATATCACTGGCAATAAACATTGGGGGCAGGAGTGTACACCAAAGCACAGTTATGTGCATGTTATTCGGTGATCCAGCTCCCGCTTATCAGGCATTCAAACCTTAGTCTAATTGTTAGCGTACCGGGTTTTCGTCACTGTGATGAGAAAAGACACTTTCCACGCTATTCAAGGAGTCAGTATGTTGGAAATGGCATCAAAGTCGGCCGAATGGCTATTGCTGCTCAGCGGCGTGACCCTGATCTTGACCAGTATGGTGCAATACGGACGCCGCACCCGCAACTGGGGCGGGGTAATGACGATGTTCTACAAACGCGTCAGCATGACAGCCATCGAATTCAAGTTTTACCGTTCAGGTGTGGCTGCCGTGATATTGGCTATTGTGCTCAGAATGGTAAACCTGATTTTCTGGCCATAATCGTGGTGCTGCTGAGAGCGCAGAATTAAGCGAAAACTTGCCAGTTGATGTGATTTGTCGCACACTTGCCGCCCATCAAGATTCTGACAATAAAGGCGGGTATTATGGCCTCTACCGCAGCGGCACTGCACATTCTGGTGAAGCATAAAGAACAAGCTGACGATATTTTGCAGCAACTGAAAAAAGGCGCAAAATTTCAGACCCTGGCAAAGAAATATTCAACTTGTCCTTCCGGCAAGCGCGGTGGCGATCTGGGCGAATTTCGCAAAGGTATGATGGTGCCGGCTTTCGATAAAGCCGTGTTTACCGGCAAAGTGCTGGAACCGATCGGCCCGGTGAAGACCAAGTTTGGGTATCATGTGATTAAGGTGTTGTATCGTACTTGAGTTTTTATGACTTCTTTTGAGGGAGTTTGTTTGTCGCGCTTGAGTCTGAAGTATCCCTTAATATCCCACTCAGCGCGCCAGGTACTCTTTTAAGGCAAAAAGAGTACCCAGAAATGCCTTGTTGTTCTCTGGTGTTGGCCGGGGCGGTTGTAGGCGCTCCCGGCGCCGACAACCTAAAAATTCGTCCTGAATTTTTCCCTGTGGGAGAGGCAAGCCTCGAACTTCTCATTTCTGCTTTTATAGTACATGCTGAAATCTATTTAAATTAATTATAATTCAACATCTTACTGTCATTCCCGCGCAGGCGGGAATCCATGTGGCGAGTGCAATTTCTGAAGTTTAGCTGGTATGTCGCGCATTTGCTTCTGTGTCTCATTTGACATTGTTTGATGCGCGCCAGGTACTCTTTTAAGGCAAAAAGAGTACCCAGAAATGCCTTGTTGTTCTCTGGTGTGGTCCGGGTCGGTTGTAGGCGCTCCCGGCGCCGACAACCTAAAAATTCGTCCTGAATTTTCCCCTGAGGGAGAGGCAAGCTTCGATCTTCTCATTTCTGCTTTATAGCACACGCCAAAGTCTATTTAAATTAGTTATAATTCAACGTCTTACTGTCATTCCCGCGCAGACGGGAATCCATGTGGCGAGTGCAATTTCTGAAGTTTAGCTGGTATGTCGCGCTTGAGTCCGGTGCTTCTCTCGGCATTATCTGATGCGCGCCAGGTACTCTTTTAAGGCAAAAAGAGTACCCAGAAATGCCTTTTTGTTCTTTGGTGTGGTTCGGGTCGGTTGTAGGCGCTCCCGGCGCCGACAACCTAAAAATTCGTCCTGAATTTTTCCCCTGGGGGAGAGGCAAGCTTCGAACTTCTCATTTCTGCTTTTATAGTACATGCTGAAACCTATTTAAATTAAATATAATTCAATACCTTATCGTCATTCCCGCGAAGGCGGGAATTCATGTGGCGAGTGCAATTTCTGAAGTTTAGCTGGTATGTCGTGCATTTGGTTCTGTGTCTCATTTGACATTGTTTGATGCGCGCCAGTTACTCTTTGCTGGCACAAACAGTAACCAGAAATGCCTTTTTGTTCTTTGGTGTTGTCCGGGACGGTTGTAGGCGCTCCCGGCGCCGACAACCTAAAAATTCGTCCTGAATTTTTCCCTGGGGGAGAGGCAAGCCTCGAACTTCTCATTTCTGCTTTTAAAATACACGCCAAAATCTATTTAAATTGACTATGATTCAATGCCTTACCGTCATTCCCGCGCAGGCGGGAATCATGTGGCGAGTGCGACTCTATGGTTTCTTTGAACTGGGTAAGTGACTGATGTCGCTTTTCTCACAAGACGAAGTGTCGCTGATTTTTGGGGTTAGTCATAAAATACAAGAAAAGTATGACATATCAGTTGGTTAACAGAAGCAGCTTGAGTAGGATACACGACATAGTGTCGTGTATCCTACTGATAGATCTATTTGGTTAAGCGCATTTAGTTCAATATAATCAATCGCTTAAGTTATTTCTGATTGAACGGATTATATGACAGAGTTATACGACATGGTGTCGTTGAATAAAATGTTAGCACTCTCTTGAATAAATCGAACATAAGGATGTAAATAATGAGTTTTGTCGGGGCAAGATGGTGGAAGTTCGATTTTCATACACATACACCAGCTTCTTTTGACTATGGGAAGTCAGATAGTAGTTTAAAAACATCAAAGACCGCTAAAGATTGGCTGCTTGACTATATCGCCAAGGGAGTAGAGTGTGTAGCAGTTACAGACCATAATTCTGGTGACTGGATTGATGGACTTAAAGATGCTGCAGAAAGCTTAAGAGCCGAGGGGCATTCAATTTTCGTTTTCCCCGGTGTTGAAATAACAGCTAACTCAAACATACATATTTTGGGTATTTTTGACCCTCGTGCTACGTCAGCAGATATTAGTGCCGTTATCGGAGCCTCAAAGTTTCGTGGGACAAAAGGGGATAGTGATTCAGTAGCTGAAGAAAGTGCTGAAAACGTAGTAAAGGAAATAATATCAGCAGGTGGTGTTGCCATACCAGCTCATATTGATATGAAGGCTGGTCTTTGTCAGCAGCATTCTTCTCACACAATAAGGCAAGTCTGCAAGCATGCAAACGCCGTTGAAATAATTTTCCCTGACCAAGAGCGAGCTGATGCCCCTTTATCAAGATATACAAATTTAAGTATCGACTTGCCATCAATAATTGGCTCTGACGCCCACCACCCTAATGATATTGGGAGAGCTTATACTTGGGTAAAAATGTCTACCCCTTCGATTGAAGGGCTCAAACTTGCTATGGTTGATGGTTCATCTTCCATAATTCGTTCAGACAACGAAACAACAAATCCAAATAGCTCTTCCAACACACTGTTACGCTCTGTAACTATCGAACATGCTAAATATGCAGGGCGTTCGACTCCTTTAAAAGTTGAATTTAACCCATGGTTAAATTCAATCATTGGGGGGCGCGGTAGCGGAAAATCCTCAGTCCTTGAGTTCATACGATTAGGTATGGATAGAGCGAGAGACTTAGATGTATTGAATCAAGACAATGAAATTCGTAGATCTTTCGAGAGTTTTACTAAAATATCTGCATCTAGAGACTCTGAAGGGGTAATGCTCGCAAATACGAAAATCAGTTGTATTTATACTAGAGATGAAATTCATTACCTCCTGACTTGGACTAAAGAAAGTAACAGCGTTTCGATTTCTCGTTATGATGGCCAACAATGGATTCCTGAAGAGGGAGAAGCCCACTCTCGCTTTCCAATAAAGATATTTAGTCAAAAGCAGATATTCGATTTAGCAAAAAATCCTAATACTCTTCTTCGGCTGATAGATGAATCATCTACTGTTGGTTTCCAACAATGGAAAATGGAATGGTCTGAAAAGCACTCCCATTTTCAAACATTGTGCAGCCAAAAAAGAGAGCTTCAATCAAAGTTAGCAAATAAAAATGTGCTATTAGGGCAGCTTTCTGATGTCGAACAGAAGATAAAAGCAATAGAGAAATCTGGTCACACAGATATTCTCTCCAACTATCAGTTGTATAGCGGGAAGAGAACGAATGTTTCGCAATATGAAACTGGTATCGAAAATCTAAAACACCAAGTTGAATCGATATCTAACGCTACGTCTATACCTACAATCGATGAAAGTGCATTTGATACGCAGTCGGCAAGTGAAGTAGAAGTTCTTAACAAGTTAAAAAGTTTGAATAACTCGGCTTTATCTTTCAAAGAAAGTATTAAGCAAGCAGTGGCTTCACTTGAAAATGAATTAACTCAATTTAAAGGTTGGTATTGTCAGTCTGACTTCAATAAATCTCATATTGAAGTTAATAATAAATATGAGGAGTTAATTGAAAGTTTGCGTAGCGAGGGGATTGATAGCCCAGCTGATTATGCAAGACTAATTAGTGAGCGGGACGCTATTAATGAATCACTAAAAGCAATGGAGTTGGTAAGTACTCAGATAGCTGAAGCTGATGCTTCAATCAATTCTGCATATCAAGAAATAATAGAATGTAGAAAAAAATTGACCATAAGTCGTCTAGAGTTTTTGCAGCAAAACTTGGCTGGAAACTCTTCTATTCAAGTTGAATTGGCTCCTTTTTCAGATATAGAACACATAGAAGAATCATTTAGAAGTGTTATTGGACGTTCTGATAAAGCTTTTTCTGCTGATATTTTTGATTTAGATCGCGAGTGTGGTTTTCTTTACAATCTGAATAAAGAATTGACAGCTACAACAAGCTCTGGTAACTCAAATGATCTAGAACCTTGGCTATCTAAAATTCATGAATTCAAAGCTCAGGTATTTAACTTCAGATCTGGTGAAATCCAAGGTGCAAAGATAGGGAAAAGATTTTCTGAACTCATGTCTAACTTGCAGCAGCAAAGCTTTGACCAAATAAACACTTGGTTTCCTGAAGATAAATTATCCATAAAATTTAATGACGGCAATAGGTTTAAGGATGTTTCACAAGGTTCGGCTGGGCAAAAAGCCTCGGCTATATTGTCGTTTTTATTATCGTACGGAACAGAGCCTCTCATTTTGGATCAGCCTGAAGATGACCTAGATAACGGTCTTATTACAAGCTTGATCGTTTCTAAATTACATGAAAATAAAGCAGACAGGCAAATAATTGTCGTCACTCACAATCCTAATATCGTAGTAAACGGTGATTCAGAGTATGTGATTGCGCTAGAAGATAGAGGTCAAATAAATCCAGTTGCATCTGGCGCATTGCAAGAAGTAAATGTTAGGAAGAATGTATGTGAAATTATGGAAGGTGGTGAAGTTGCACTCCAACAACGATACAAAAGAATGTTTAATGTTTAACGTCAGCAAGTGCTAACAAGTCAAAGCACACGGACGCAGCAAAGCTGCGCCGGTGTTTGAGGCGTTAGTTTTCAGGAGAATTATGAAACCTTGGGTCAGATTTGAAAATGTAGAAGTTAAGAGGGATGGCTATTATGTTAGTTACTCTCCTAAGTTTGTAAGTGCAGCAAATGATGATTCAACAGCACTGCTATCCGTCCATTTACTTCGAGAACACAACCTTGAAGAATGTAAACAAATTGCAGAGTCTGAATTTGAATATTGGATCAAGCGCTATCCAGTTCCATTACAAGCATTGGTTAAGTTTGAATGCAAAACGGCACATCGTATTTCAAACATAGCTGAGTGCCCTTATATTTGTGGTGTTTCAGAAAACGAATATCGCTGGGGTGGATTCTTAGATAATGAGCTAGAAACTTATATGCCTTTAAATGATGAATTGAAAGTAATTTATAGCGAGTTACCCAGTAAAACATCAGAAGAAGCAGACATCAAGCTCAATCAAAATATTATCGGTATGCGAGCGATGAAATGGTTTGTGTTATTCACTGCCGTATTCATCCCTGCATTAATTGCATTTCTAGGTTGGTCTCATCCAGTGTTTTCTGCGCTGGCTTTACTATTTACTTGGTACAAGTGCGCGGATAAGTGGCTGCTACTGTCAGGGCGAAAGATAAAAACTGAAGTGGAGTTGGCTGCTGAAGAAGACAAGCGATTAAAAGAACACCATCATTACCACTGTAAACTGAACCCTAAAGGTTTTGAGCGCTTGAAGTTGGATAACTTCAAAGCAAGTCGTGACGAGCGTCTGCGTAAAAAACTGGAGGGTATGAAGTCGGCTGAAATTGAAAACTAACAAATAAGGATACGTGTCGCGCAGCCGACACTTCTATCCGGGTGTTGGACAAGCCCGGACAGCCTTATTAAGC
>NZ_JAUOQQ010000012.1:0-148634 GCF_030547675.1 Photobacterium sp. 2_MG-2023 | reverse complement strand
TGGCTTATGGCTATCGAGATACTGGTTATTTCTTTCTGAAAATACGATCAGTCTTCCCCGGAGATCCGAGATGAACCCAAAAAAAGCCCTGAAAGCAAACGCTTCAGGGCTTTTTTGTCACTCAGAGTTATCAGGCCACAGTGATGGCAAGCTTACATGTGCCCGGCCACAAACATCGCAAACGGAATCGCCAGCAGCAAACTCAGCGCGGTACGGATAAACCAGATCACCACCAGCCGCCCGACACTGAGCGGAATGGAGGTCGACAGAATGCAGGGAATGGAGGCGGAAAAGAACAGCACGCTGGACACACAAATCACGCCCGCCGCCATACGCACCACAAACTCCGCCTCGCGCAGCAGCAGAGCAGGCAGGAACATTTCCGCCAGACCTGATGCCGAGGCCTGGGCCAGTTCTTTCGCGCCATCAATGCCCCACACCGCGGTAAACGGGTAGAACAGATAACCCAGCCACTCAAACACAGGGGTGTATTTCGCCACCAGCAAACCAATCAGGCCCACAGACATGATGGAGGGCAGGATGGAGATGGTCATCACCAGGCCATCTTTAATGGTAGATAAGATATTGCCGCCCAAAGCCGGCGCCTGACGGGCCACACTCATGCCGGTCTGATAAGCCGTCTGCAACCGTCCTTCGCTGCCGGCATCAGGTTCAGGATCCGCCACGGATTCATCCATCTGACGTAACGGCGGCAGACGGACAGTAATCGCGGTGACAATGAAAGTGATCACCAGAGTGCCCCAGAAATACAGGTTCCATACCGACATCAGATCCAGGGTTTTCGCCACTATGATCATAAAAGTGGCCGACACGGTCGAGAAGCCGGTGGCGATGATCGCCGCCTCTTTCGCTGAATATTGCCCTGATTTGTATACTCTATTGGTGATCAATAACCCCAGAGAATAACTGCCGACGAATGAGGCAACCGCATCAATCGCAGAGCGCCCCGGCGTACGCCAGATCGGTCGCATCACAGGCTGCACCAGGATACCAATCAGTTCCAGCAAACCATAGCTCACCAGAAACGACAGGAAAACAGCCCCTACGGGAACGATAAGCCCGACCGAGATCACCAGCTTCTCGAACAGAAACGACAGCATGTCTTTGCTGTGCAGGAACTCTGGTCCTGCACCTGTTACCGCCATCAGTGCCGCGCCAGCGCCCATGACTTTGAGTACAGAAAAAACTTTATCTGTCAGGCTCTTTGACCATTGACCGGTGACAAAAGGATAGACCGCACCTATCACTATCATGGCAAAGGCATACCAGGCAACACCGCTCCCCAGCCAGACTTTGATTTGACTAACCAAATGATCCAGCGGGATCGTCGATTTTCCATTCACAGAAATTGGAACGAAAAAGAAAAATATCCCGACAGCACTGAGAAACAGTAAGCGGAAACGTGCCAGTGCATCCGATGCACTGACACGAGACTGAGATTGTTCCATGTTATTCACTCCCTCTACACGTTATTTGTATATACATATAGAGAGCGAGCAAACAGAGCGCAAGGTGGTTATTTTGAAACCACTAAGGGGATCACAAAGATTTAACTCAAGAGTAACAACATCCCAGACCGTACAGCATGATCCGCTCTGGGATCATGGGTGGGCAAAAGCTCCCCGGGCTGTAACTGTTGTCACTCAAACCGGATCGTGACCCCGTCCAGCCCGCCACCTGAGCTCTGGCCTGACTGGCCGGTTTTGATCATCAGGCGCAAGTCATTAGCCGAATCGGCATAACTGAGGGCATCGTTCTCACGGATTTTGCCTTGCCTGAACAGTGCATACAACGACTGATCAAAAGTGATCATGCCATGCTCACGGCCTTTGCCCATGGTGGCTTTCAGTTCATGCAATTCTCCGCGCCGGATAAGATCCGACACTCTGGGCGTGTTGATCAGTAACTCAAACACCGCATGACGTCCCTCACCGGAAGGATCGGGAATCAGCTGTTGCGCCAGTATCCCTTTCAGGTTCAGCGACAAATCAAACAAAAACGACTCCCGGCGATCTTTCGGCACTAAATGCAGTATCCGTTCCAGCGCCTGATTGGCATTATTGGCATGCAGGGTCGCCATGCACAGATGACCGGTTTCGGCAAAATTGAGCGCATGCTCCATGGTTTCCTGATTGCGTATTTCACCAATCAGAATCATATCCGGTGCCTGACGCAAAGAATTTTTCAATGCCACTTCATAGCTTGCGGTATCTAAGCCAACCTCACGCTGAGTCACTATGCATTGCTGGTGCTGATGAATAAATTCTATCGGGTCTTCAACCGTCAGGATATGACCGCTGCTATGGCGGTTTCTGTGCCCTGTCAGCGCGGCCATGGAAGTTGACTTACCTGAGCCGGTCGCCCCGACCACCAGAATCAAACCCCGTTTCGCCAGTGCCATGGCTTTCATGGGTTCAGGCAGGCTGAGGGAATCCATGTCGGGAATAACGGTTTCAATACGGCGAATCACCATGCCCGGCTGCTCACGCTGCCAGAAGGCACTGATACGAAAACGGCGCTCACCGCGCACCAGCGCAAAATTCGCCTCTTTCAGTCCGGCAAAGCTCTGCCATTGTTCTGCAGACATTGCCTGCTGGCACAAAGCAGTCAGCTGTTCTGCCGACAAGGATTCACCGAGTGAACACAGCCGCCCGTTCACTTTCAGCTGGCAGGGCGCCGCCACAGTGAGATACACGTCAGACGCCTGCTTGTCGGTCATCTGGCTGAGAATAAAATCCAAATTCATGGCTAGTTTTCCTGCCTCATAATCCCTGATTTCGCTCAACCACCCGGGCGGCTTCCTCTGGTTCAATCAACCCTTGGGCCATTAAGCGGTTAACAGCCTGCTCCATCGTTTGCATCCCCAAACCGGCCCCGGTCTGGATCATCGAATACATCTGGGCCACTTTATCTTCCCGGATCAGGTTTCGGATCGCCGGGGTTGCCAGCATGATTTCATGGGCCGCCATCCTGCCACCGCCAGGGCATTTCAGCAGAGTCTGTGCGATCACCGCCCGCAGTGATTCCGACAGCATGGAACGCACCATGGCTTTATCGTTACCGGGGAAGACATCAATAATCCTGTCAATCGCCTTGGCCGCCGAGCTGGTGTGCAGAGTTCCCAGTACCAGATGGCCGGTTTCGGCCGCCGTCAGCGCTAAACGTATGGTTTCCTGATCGCGCAATTCACCGACCATGATCACATCGGGATCTTCACGCAACGCTGAGCGCAGCGCATTCTGAAAGCTGTGGGTATCACGGTGCACTTCGCGCTGATTGATCAGGCAGCGTTTACTTTGATGAACAAACTCCACCGGATCCTCAATGGTCAGAATATGGCGATGGGTGTGGGTGTTAATATGATCAACCATAGCGGCAATGGTGGTCGACTTGCCTGAACCTGTTGCCCCTGTTACCAGCACCAGGCCACGCTGGCTCTGGGCAACCTGATAAAACACCTCAGGCACCTGCAAGGTTTCCAGCGAGGGCACAGACTGGGGAATGGTACGGAACACCGCGGCACAACCCCGGGACTGCTGGAACGCATTGACACGAAACCGGCCGACATCGGGCAAGACAAAAGAAAAATCCACTTCCAGCCTTTCTTCATATTCACGCCGCTGACCGTCATTCATAATGTCGGTGATCAGCCGGTTCGCCTCTTCATGGCTCAGAGGCGGGATGCTGAGCGGCCTGACATCACCGTCTACCCGAATCATTGGCGATACCCCAGCGGAAAGGTGCAGATCGGAGGCGTTATGCTTTACACTAAAGTCCAGTAGTTCGGTGATATCCATACATTTTCCCTAAAGAATCAATTATGAGTAGTATCAAACAAAATATTACACAGGTCACCCGCGAGATCCGGCAGGCCTGCGAAAAATGCGGCCGCGATACAGATTCAGTGCAACTGCTGGCGGTCAGTAAAACCAAACCGGTCAGCGCTATTGCTGAAGCCATTGCCGCGGGACAACAGGCCTTTGGCGAAAACTATGTCCAGGAAGGTGTTGAGAAAATTCAGTATTTTTCTCAGTCTGACCAACAATTAATCTGGCATTTTATCGGTCCTGTCCAGTCCAACAAAACGCGCCCGATAGCCGAACATTTCGACTGGGTGCATTCGGTCGACAGGCTCAAAATCGCCCGCCGCCTCAGCGAACAGCGCCCGGCAACACTGCCGCCGCTGAAAATACTGCTTCAGGTCAACACCAGTGGCGAGGCGTCCAAATCGGGGGTCGACTTTGATGAGCTGGCAGAGCTGGCGGCTGAAGTGGCCGCCTTGCCCAATATAGAGCTGCGCGGGCTGATGTCTATTCCGGAAAAAGCTGACGATTATACCAGTCAGCTCTGCGCCTTTTCCGCACTGGCAAAGGCCAGAGACACTTTGCAGCAACGCCTGCCCCACACCAGATTGGATACCCTGTCGATGGGCATGAGCGGCGACATGGAAGCAGCCGTGGCCGCAGGCAGCACTATGGTGCGCATCGGGACCGCTATCTTTGGCGCCAGGGATTACAGTTAAATTCGCTTGAAGCATCAGGCGCTCATTACGTTTAGAAGGATTTCTCATGGAACAACGTTCAATCGCTTTTATCGGCGCTGGCAACATGGCCCGCTCCATCATCGCCGGCCTGGTTGCCAGCGGTTATCCGGCAGATAAAATCACCGCCACTGCGCCCAGTGCCGAACGCCGTGAACCATTGGCTCGTGAGTACGGTATTCATACCGACAGCGATAACCTGCGCGCCGCCCAGCAAGCCGAGGTCATCGTACTGGCGGTCAAACCTCAGTTAATGGCCAGTGTGTGTGAGCCGCTGCAAGCCATCGATTTTGACGGCAAACTGGTGATCTCCATCGCGGCAGGGATCTCAGTAGCGCGCCTGCAGGCCATGCTGGCAGCCAAAGTCAGCCTGGTGCGGGTAATGCCCAATACCCCTTCGCTGATTGGTAAAGGGATGAGCGGTATGTACGCCAATGCCAGTGTCAGCAACCAGGATCGTAATTTCTCTGACAGCCTGATGGCGGCGGTAGGCAAAACCTGCTGGGTATCAGAAGAGTCAGGGATCAATGGTGTGATTGCCGCTGCCGGCAGTGCCCCTGCTTATTTCTTTCTGTTCATGGAAGCCATGCAGAACGAAGCGATTCGTCAGGGCTTTGACAAAGAGACCGCGCGTGAACTGGTTCAGCAGGCCGCACTGGGCGCAGCCGGCATGGTGATCGCCAGCCCGGACACAGAGCTGTCAACCCTGCGTGAACAGGTCACTTCAAAAGGCGGAACCACAGCAGAGGCAATCCGCACATTTAATGAAGCGCAACTTAGTGATATCGTAGCCAAAGCCATGCAGGCCGCTGTCAGCCGCGCACAGGAAATGGAAAAATTATTTTAAGGTAACAATATGAATGCTATTGCTTTTTTAGTCAGCACCCTCTTTGACCTCTATATCATGGTGGTGCTGCTGCGACTGTGGCTGCAATGGGCCAAAGCGGATTTCTATAATCCCTTCTCCCAGTTTGTGGTGAAAGTCACCCAGCCTGTCCTCGGCCCGCTGCGTCGTGTTATCCCTTCAATCGGCTCGCTTGATCTGGCCACAGTGCTGTTTGCCTACCTGCTCACGGTAGGAAAGTTTATCGCGCTGCAATTAGTGCTGACCAATGGCGGAATGGCATTCAGCCCGGATCTGTTCTGGATAGCCGGATTATCCTTGCTTAAAGCGGCCGGTGGCCTGCTGTTCTGGGTGCTGCTGATCCGCGCCATCCTGAGCTGGGTCAGCCAGGGACGCAGCCCGATCGAATACGTGATGCATCAGCTGACCGAGCCGATGACAGCGCCAATCCGCCGCATCATTCCGGCCATTGGCGGCCTGGATCTGAGCGTGCTGGTGCTTTTTGTTGGCCTGCACTTCGCCAATATCCTGATGGGCGATCTGATTGGCCCTATCTGGTTCCAGCTGTGAGCCTGACACCTGTCTGTATCGATAAAGCGGATCTGATGATCCGCTTTTATGTACAACCCAAGGCCAGCCGGGATCAGTTTGTCGGCCTTCATGGTAACGAGATCAAAATCGCCATCACGGCTCCGCCGGTTGACGGCAAAGCGAACGGCCACCTGGTCAAGTTTCTGGCCAAGCAATTCAGAGTAGCCAAAGGACAAATCATCATAGAAAAAGGAGAAACGGGCCGGCATAAACTCGTCCGGATACAAGCGCCACAAGTCATACCCCCGCTCGTCAGCGCCTTGCTGTAATTCTGATACCCGCAAAGACGCCGTCCGCGGACCACTCTATACTTTAAACAATTACTGTATATCCCTTTTGAATGTAAGGTCTTACTCCGTGTGACATACTTCGACAGGACAGAAGGACGACACCATGAAACAGTTACTGATTGCTATTATTGCAACCATAGGTTTTGCCCTGCCAGCACAGGCAGAACAACTTAAAAACATCGGCGAGCTGGAAGTTCACTATTCAACGTTTCCGTCTACCTTCCTGACGGCGGATATCGCTAAAAACTACCGCATTCAGCGCAGTCGTTATTCGGCCCTGATCAATGTCACAGTGCTGGATACCAGCACCGAAGGTAAACCCGCGGTGGCAGCACAGGTGAAAGGGACGGCGCGCAATCTGGTCGGCAATGAGAAAAACCTCACTTTCCGTGAAGTGCGCGAAGGCGATGCTATTTACTACATTGCCGAGCTGAGCCATGCCAATGAAGAACGCTTCCGTTTTAATATTGATGTCTCCCGCCAGTCCACCAGCGGTAATATTCAGTTCGAACAGACCTATTTCGCGGAATAAGCCACTCCAGAGAAAAAGAGGGCAACACTCTTCTTTTCTGTCTTTGGCATTTGCTCTGGCTGTGGGTATCATAGCGCCCCCAGCCTTACAGACCAGGAGTCTTCATGAGCAAATTAGTACTTGCGACCGGCAACCAGGGTAAAGTCGGTGAAATGGCCAACCTGCTTGCCGATTTCGGTTTCGAGGTCATCGCCCAGACGGATCTTGACGTCTCTGATGTCGCCGAAACCGGCACGACATTTATAGAAAATGCCATTATCAAAGCGCGTCACGCCGCCAGAGAAACCGGCCTGCCCGCGATTGCTGATGATTCCGGTCTGGAAGTGGATGCCCTCAAAGGCGCACCCGGTATTTACTCTGCCCGTTATGCCGGAGCAGGCGCCAGCGATCAGGCGAATCTGGAAAAGTTGCTGGATGCCATGCAAGAAGTGCCGGAGGCAGAGCGCACAGCCCGCTTCCACTGTGTACTTGTCATGATGCGCCATGCCGATGACCCGACACCTCTGGTTTGCCACGGAAAATGGGAAGGACGTATTCTCCGCCAGGCCAGAGGCGATAATGGCTTTGGCTATGATCCTGTTTTCTGGGTACCGGAAGCCGACTGCGCCTCAGCCGAGCTGTCCCCTGAACGTAAAAAGCAATTGTCACACCGCGGCAAAGCCTTGCAACACCTCTTTGCTGCCCTGAAGGACGCCTGATGTTAGTACCGCCACCACTGAGCCTGTATGTACACATTCCCTGGTGTGTCCAGAAATGTCCCTACTGCGATTTCAACTCCCATGCACTGAAGCACGATATCCCCGAGCTGGATTACATCGACGCTCTGCTTGAGGATCTGGCTATCGATCTTGATCGCTATCAGCTGGCCGATGGCAGCCGGGCTCTGCACTCCATTTTTATCGGTGGCGGCACCCCGAGCCTGATTTCCGCGCCGGAGATCGGACGGCTACTGGCAGGCATTGAAGCCAAAATCCCGTTCAGTGACAAGATTGAAATCACCATGGAAGCCAATCCCGGCACAGTGGAAGCCGGCCGGTTTCAGGCCTACCGCGAGGTGGGCGTCAACCGGATTTCCATCGGTGTGCAGAGTTTTCAGGATGACAAACTCAAACGCTTAGGCCGGATTCACGGCAAAGGTGAAGCTGTGCGCGCTGCCGCACTGGCCGAAGAAGCCGGGCTGAACAGCTTCAATCTGGATCTGATGCATGGCCTGCCGGATCAATCCGTTGAAGATGCCATGTCGGACCTCAGGCAAGCAATCGCCTTGAACCCGCCGCATCTGTCCTGGTATCAGCTGACTATTGAGCCCAATACACTGTTTTATTCCAAGCCACCAACCCTGCCGGATGACGATGATCTGTGGGATATTTTCGAACAGGGCCATGTACTGCTGGCCGAGGCCGGTTATCAGCAGTATGAGATTTCCGGTTACAGCAAGCCCGGCATGCAGTGCCAGCACAACCTCAATTACTGGCGTTTTGGTGATTACCTTGGCATTGGCTGCGGTGCCCACGGCAAGGTGAGCTTTGCTGACGGCCGCATCACCCGTACCGTGAAAGTCAAACACCCGCGCGGTTACCTTAATCGTCAGAAAGCCTATTTGGATCAGGAAACCCAGGTGAGTGATGAAGAGCGTCCGTTTGAGTTTTTCATGAACCGCTTCCGGTTGCTGGAAGCCTGTCCGAAGCAGGACTATGTTGAGCGGACCGGCCTGTCGCTGGACAGTATTCGCCAGCCGATCAGCTGGGCGCTGGACAAGCAATACCTGCTGGATCAAGGCGACAGCTGGCAAATCACCGAACAGGGAAAACTCTTTTTGAATGATTTACTGGCCGCTTTTGTCGAGGAAGACAAGTAACAGGCTTATTGTTCGCTGGCAGCCTGCTGCCAGCGATTGTCACTTGCAGACACAGAAGATAGGGTAAGGTCAGAAAATAGAGCGGCCAATCCGCTCTGCCAGCAGCTCCAGTGCGGCGGTGCCAGCCACTGAATTGCCCGATACATCCAACTCGGGCGACCAGACCGCAATTGACATTTCCCCCGGTACAATAGCGACAATACCGCCTCCGACTCCAGATTTACCCGGCATGCCGACACGATAGGCAAACTCACCGGCACCATCATACAGACCGCAGGTTGCCAGCAGCGCATTGATTTGTTTGCTTTGCGTGGGCGAAATCAGCGGGGTGTCTGTGCCCAGAGGCATGCCTTTGTTAGCCAGATAGCTGAAGGTCCGGGCCAGATCAACACAGCTCATTTTGAGCGCACAGTAGCCGAAATAATTGCCCAGTACAGGCACAACGTCGTTGTTGAAATTACCGAATGCCCGCATCAGATAGGCAATTGCCGCATTGCGATCACTGTGCTGCATTTCCGATGCGGCCACGTCTTTGTCGTAGGCAACATCCGGGTTACACGCCAGACTGCGCACCAGCTCCAGCATCCGGTACTGCGGCGCCGACAGACGGCTGTGCAGCAGATCCGACACCACCAGCGCACCGGCATTAATGAAAGGATTACGCGGAATCCCCTGCTCCAGTTCCAGCTGGATCATCGAATTAAACGCATGTCCCGACGGCTCTTTCCCGACCCGGGACCAGATTTCATCCGCCTCATACAGTGTCATGGCCAGAGTCAGGCTCAGCACTTTGGAGATCGACTGGATTGAGAAGCCTTCTTCGCTGTCGCCGGCCTGAATAATTTCACCGTCGTTATAGCAAACTGCGATGCCAAGCCTGTTGGCAGGAACCTGTGCCAGCGCAGGGATATAGTCGGCGACTTTGCCCTGGCCGATTAAGGGTCTGACTTCATCCAGAATGTCATTCAGCAACTGCTTATTTGGCTTCATTCACTGTCTCCAGAGGACAAAAAAGCCAACTCAGAGGCTGGCTTTTCAGGCTAATAATGTTTTCAGGTCAACATCTTACTCTATGTTGCCCCTGAATGGCTTTGAACCATAGCACATTATTCTGTTCGCGCGAACTTCATATCCCACACACCGTGACCCAGTCGATGCCCGCGGGCCTCAAACTTAGTCAGCGGACGCTCCTCAGGTCGGGGGATATAATCGCCATCCTGCGCGGTATTCTCATAGCCAGGCGCCGCTTTCATTACATCCACCATATGTTCGGCGTAATTTTCCCAGTCTGTTGCCATATGGAAAATACCACCGATTTTCAGCTTTTTACGCACCATTTCCACAAAAGCAGGCTGCACAATACGGCGCTTATGGTGACGGGCTTTGTGCCACGGATCAGGGAAGAACAACTGTACTGTATCCAGGCTGCCATCCGGGATCATATGCTCAAACACTTCAACGGCGTCATGACACATCACACGCAGATTCGTCAGGCTTTCCGCTTCCGCGGCCATCAGACAGGCGCCGACGCCAGGGCTGTGCACTTCAATACCGATGAAGTTTTTCTCCGGCGCATTTTTTGCCATCTCAACCAGAGAGGCCCCCATACCAAAGCCAATTTCCAGCACCACATGGCCTTCTCGGCCATAAACCTCAGTCCAGTTCAGTGGTTGCTTGTCGAAATCGATCCCCATGTTCGCCCAGTTATTTTCCAGCGCCAGTTGCTGGCCCTTGGTTAAACGACCTTCACGACGCACAAAGCTGCGGATCTTGCGTACCAGCTTACCGTCTTCTGTGTATTCAGTCAGGGTGACGTCAGCGTTTGTTCTGGATTCTTGGCTCATGGGTCCTTACCTAAAATTTGGAGTGTTTGGCACTAATGGATCCGGCATTATCCAAAGTTCACGGCTGAGTGCAAGTGCCCTGACAGATTGAAGCCGACAGCGCTTTGTGTTGCAATCAGCACCGCAGACGCAAACTTGCCTGCACCAACTCTATAATAAAGTGAGCAATCCCCTGTGAGCACTAGTTTTTCTGACGCCATTCTGGTCTGGTACGACAAATATGGCCGCAAAACCCTGCCCTGGCAGCACGATAAAACGCCCTATAAAGTCTGGTTGTCTGAAATCATGCTGCAACAGACCCAAGTCGCCACTGTCATTCCCTACTTTGAACGTTTCATGGCGCGCTTCCCTACCGTCAATGATCTCGCTGAAGCTGATCAGGACGAAGTTCTGCACCTGTGGACGGGTCTGGGTTATTACGCCCGCGCCCGAAACCTGCACAAAGCCGCAAAGCAGATTGTGTCTGAACACAATGGTAAATTCCCGGAAAATATTGAACAGGTAATGGCCTTGCCAGGCGTGGGCCGTTCCACAGCAGGGGCCGTGCTTTCTTTGTCACTCAAACAGCATCACCCGATTTTAGACGGCAACGTTAAGCGGACGCTGGCCCGTTGTTATGCCATAGAAGGCTGGCCGGGGAAAAAGCCGGTGGAAAACGCCTTATGGGCAATCGCCGAGAAGAACACCCCGGCTGAGGGCGTAGAGCGCTACAACCAAGCCATGATGGATATGGGGGCCATGATATGTACCCGCAGCAAACCCAAGTGCGAACTCTGCCCGGTGACCGAGATATGCCAGGCGAAAGCACAAAGCCGTCAAGCCGATTTTCCGGGTAAGAAGCCCAGAAAAACCCTGCCGGAAAAGCAGACTTGGTTTGCCATTTTTCAGCATGGCAGTGAAGTCTGGCTGGAACAGCGGCCTCCTGTCGGCATCTGGGGCGGATTATGGTGCTTCCCGCAACACGACAGCGAAAATATCCAGCCACTGCTCACCCAGCGCCTTGGCGCATCGGCATCTGACGAACTGAAGGCTGAGCACCTCAACGCTTTCCGCCATACCTTCAGTCACTATCACCTCGACATAGTGCCGCTGCGATACCAGCTCACTCAATTACCATCCATGATCAACGAAAGTCACCACGGGCAATGGTATAACCTGCTCAATCCACCACAGGTAGGATTAGCCGCCCCCGTGGTACAAATTCTGGAAAGCCTGCGTTACGAGCTTGAATCGTGACGGTATAACCGAGAAACTAGTGGTAAGAAACCAGTGACCAGTTTTGATAGCTGGCAAATAAGATAACTGAGGATCCCATGAGCCGTACTGTATTTTGTGCCCGACTGAAGAAAGACGCTGAAGGTCTGGATTTCCAACTGTATCCAGGTGAACTGGGTAAACGTATTTTCGATAACATCTCTAAAGAAGCCTGGGCTGAATGGCAAAGCAAACAGACCATGCTGATCAACGAAAAGAAACTCAACATGATGGATCCGGAGCACCGCAAGCTTCTGGAAGCAGAAATGGTGAAATTCCTGTTCGAAGGTCAGGATGTTGTCATCGACGGCTATACGCCACCGAGCGAGTAACACTGAACGCAAGTTTCATGTGCACGAATGTCACGTTCTCAGGCGCCAATGCCTGAAAAACGTACCGTGAACAACAATAAAATGACATCATTTGCCAAAAGCAAATGATGTCATTTTTTATATGAATAACATGATAAAAACACTCCTTATTGCCACAGTGGCACTAAGCCTGAGTGGTTGCAGCCGTGAAGTGGTTGAAAATATCTACGGTGTTAATTACGCACCGACCAACCGGTTTGCGAAAAATCTGGCGCCATTACCCGGACAATTTACCAAAGATACCGCGGCCCTTGACCGTCTGATCCACAGTTTCAGCGGCCAGGTGAAGCAGCGCTGGGGGGATGACAACGTCCTGATTGCCAGTAAGCGCCACTACGTCAAATATACCGATGGCTACCAGAGCCGGGCCCATGTCGACTTCGATAAAGGGGTAGTGACCATTGAAACGGTAGCGACCACCAATCCCAAGCAGCATCTGATCAATGCGATCGCAACCACACTGCTCACCCCCTCTGATCCCGCTGAGGTTGATCTGTATTCTGCTCAGGATTTCGCCCTGAGCGGCAGCCCGTTCTTACTCGGTCAGGTTCTGGATCAGGATGGAAAGTCCATTGAATGGTCCTGGCGGGCTAAACGTTATGCCGAATATTTAGTCAACAACAAGCTCAAGAAGAAGCAGGTTCGCTTTCAGCAGGCGTACTACGTCGATATTCCCATGGTGGCTGACCACGTCAGTAAGCGAAGCTACAAGTACGCCAACATAGTGCGCGATGCCTCTCGCCGTTATGGCATTAAAGAAGATCTCATTTACGCCATCATTAAAACAGAAAGCAGCTTCAATCCTTATGCCGTCAGCCCGGCTAATGCCTATGGTCTGATGCAGGTTGTGCCAAAAACCGCCGGGGCAGATGTCTTTAAGCTGGTAAAAAAGCAAGCCGGACAGCCTTCCCCGCAATATCTGTTTGATCCGGCGAAAAATATCGATACCGGCACCGCCTATTTTTACCTGTTGCAAAACCGCTATCTGAAAGAGGTCCGCAACCCGCTGTCGCTGCACTACAGCATGATCTCAGCCTATAATGGCGGAACCGGTGGCGTGTTGAGCGCGTTCAACCGTAACCGTAAACGGGCGATGCAGGATTTAAACCAACTGCAGCCGAACCAGGTTTATTGGGCATTAACAAACAAGCATCCCAAAGCAGAAGCTCGTCGTTATTTAGAGAAAGTGACTCGCTACCAGAAAGAGTTTCATAACGGAAAAATCTGATACAGAGTAATAACTTTCCGCTCAATGACCGGAATAACGCCGACTCCTGAACCTCAGCGAACAAAAAGCGAGCAAGCAATCGACATTCGCACTTTTTTATGGAAAAAGGTATTGACGATGAGGGCCAAAACCCGTTTAATAGCGCTCCGTTGCCTCGATAGCTCAGTCGGTAGAGCAGAGGATTGAAAATCCTCGTGTCGGTGGTTCGATTCCGCCTCGAGGCACCATTATTAAAAATTATGGTGCTACTAAGCAGCAACGATATCTGTTTGTCGCGATGCGACAACGTGTCGGTCCCTGGCCGGGCGCGGTAGATTCCGCCTCGAGGCACCATTATTCTTTATGGTGTTCTGGTAACGTCATAATGCAGGACAATTCCCCCTTAGTTCAGTCGGTAGAACGGCGGACTGTTAATCCGTATGTCGCTGGTTCAAGTCCAGCAGGGGGAGCCAAATTCGTGTGCCGACTTAGCTCAGTAGGTAGAGCAACTGACTTGTAATCAGTAGGTCACCAGTTCGATTCCGGTAGTCGGCACCATTTATTTAGAGTAAAGCAGTAATGCTTTACCCTGCCTCGATAGCTCAGTCGGTAGAGCAGAGGATTGAAAATCCTCGTGTCGGTGGTTCGATTCCGCCTCGAGGCACCATTTTTAAAAATTATGGTGCTACTAAGCAGTAACGATATCTGTTTGTCGCGATGCGGCAACGTGTCGGTCCCTGGCCGGGCGCGGTAGATTCCGCCTCGAGGCACCATATTTTATTATGGTGTTTTGTTGACACTATAAAACAAGACAATTCCCCCTTAGTTCAGTCGGTAGAACGGCGGACTGTTAATCCGTATGTCGCTGGTTCAAGTCCAGCAGGGGGAGCCAATTAAATACATTGCTAACGGCAGTGTATGTCCTCCAAACTGGTAAGCACTTTGTGCTCAATGTCGCTGGCCTGGCCGGCCACGTTAAGTCCAGCAGGGGGAGCCAAACAGCAAAGCGAAGATTAATCATCTTTGTTCTGCCTCGATAGCTCAGTCGGTAGAGCAGAGGATTGAAAATCCTCGTGTCGGTGGTTCGATTCCGCCTCGAGGCACCATATTAAAAAGTGCTTGGGTAATGCCTGTAAGATTATGTTTTCGCTTTGCGAAAATGTGTCGGTCCCTGGCCGGGCGCGGTAGATTCCGCCTCGAGGCACCATACAATTCCCCCTTAGTTCAGTCGGTAGAACGGCGGACTGTTAATCCGTATGTCGCTGGTTCAAGTCCAGCAGGGGGAGCCAATTAAATACATTGCTAACGGCAGTGTATGTCCTCCAAACTGGTAAGCACTTTGTGCTCAATGTCGCTGGCCTGGCCGGCCACGTTAAGTCCAGCAGGGGAGTCACTTTAGAAGCCCTGGTCGAAAGACCGGGGTTTTTCTTTATCTGTCACTGTGAACACTACAGACAAAATCATTCCTCCTTTAGCCTTCTGTGAACTGACATACTGAATGCTGCGCATTCATTGTCGCTGGCCTGTCCATGCGCATCTGGTCGGCCACGTTAACACCAGCAGATACATCTATCACTAAGCCGCCCGGACGCGCTGTATAACCTCCCTGCCCGCTTTTCATTTACCCAACTGAATGACTGTTATGGTCTCTATCAATGAGTCAAAGCAGCCGCAGCGTGTAAGAAACCAGCTTTTAGTCCCAAGTATTTAATACGCGATGCAAATTATTATACAAGCTTTTGAGTCACTTCCCTTATTTACATTCCATGAATTGCCTGTTGAGTACTCTTCGTCCAAACCCTTAGATGCAATTACGCACTTTTCGACTTGTTTTAAGGAGAGAAAATGTTAGTTCAATACGCTTCATGGAGGAAAGGGCTGCTGTGCCTTGGTATCACTTCGGTGATCAGCTCACTGTCAGCCACAGCTCACGCGCATGGATACATGGACTATCCACCGGCCAGGCAGGAAATCTGCGATCGTGACGGTGGCTACTGGGATACAACAGACGGTTCAACAATTCCAAACGCCGCCTGCCGCGCCGCCTTTTTACAATCAGGCTGGTATCCTTTTATCCAAAAGCCTGAGTTTGCCCGGCTGGTGTCAGATTACAATAATCAGGCTGCTGTCGAACAAGCCATTCCAGATGGCTCACTGTGTTCAGGTGCCGATAACAAAAAGTCCGGCATCGATCTCCCTTCCCCTTACTGGCAGAAAACCCTGGTGGATCTCACTGACAATGGCCAGCTGACACTGCTTTACCGTGCTGAAACACCGCACAGCCCCAGCTTCTGGAAGTTCTATCTGAGCAAGCCTGGTTTTGACAGCGCGGCGCAATCTCTCGCCTGGGCGGATCTGGATCTGGTGGCAGAAGTGGGTAATATACCGACCACTACAATTAATGGCCTGAAGTATTACCAGATGACGATCACCCTGCCGACTGATCGTACCGGAGATGCGGTACTGTTCACACGCTGGCAGCGCGCAGACCCGGCAGGTGAAGGTTTCTATAACTGTAGTGATATCCGCTTTGCAGGTACAGGCACCGGACAACCGGGTAACTGGACAAGCGCGGGCGCTTATGTCAAAGCAACAGACACTGCACAGCCCGGAGAGTCAGCCTGGTTCCGTATTTTTGACCACAATGGCCAGGAAACCGTATCAGAGCAGTTAGCCATTACTACCGCCAACCAGTCTCAGGCTGTGTGGGCAGAAACTCTGGCTACCACAATCAATCAGGCTTATCCGCAAACGGTGCAGGTTGGCAAACAAGACACTAACGGTGCCATTACTTTTGATACTCAGGATCTCTTTGGTAACCAGGTTTTCCTGAACAATCAGGAACACACCTACCAGCTTGATATAAAAGTGATACCGGCCGCCCCTGACTGGATCGCAACCAAAGCCTATGTAGCTGGCGACAAAGTCATCTATCAGGGCCTGCTCTACACGGCTAAATGGTGGACAAAAGGAGACCAGCCCGGTCAGTCCGATGTCTGGCAGCTAAACTAACCGGAGTATGGGTGGTATGCACTATACAATACCACCCATTTCCTGCTCTGCGATACCCGCCGGCACAGGCTCTCCCGCTATTGTTATATCAATCAGTAACCATAATTCATTCAAAAGGTAAATAGCGAAAACTTTTCCTCTTAAGCCAGATCATGTTTTGCCACTTTCCTTCTCTGAACGCCTGGCAACCTGAATTACTATTTTTTCACGATGAAAAATAACTCCTCCTCACCACATGTCAGGAGGCCTCTTATGCATTACCAAGAGACCAGGGAATGAAACTCAGGACACAAACATATTGGCTATCCGGCATCATACTGTTCGCATTGTTATTTATTATGATAACTGGCCTGTGGACGCTGCGAATGGCCAGCAATCAGGATAATGAATCCAGAGTCACGCAGTTATTTAACAGCACTTACAATATCCTGACTGAAATTGAGAAGATGTCTAAGGAAGGCATTCTCGATGAGCCTCAGGCCAAAGCACTGGCGACCCGCCTGTTGCAAAAAAATATCTATAAAGACAATGAATATGTCTACGTGGCTGACAGCAAGCTGATGTTTATTGCTGCGCCGCTGGATCCTCAGCTGCACGGCACCAGCTTCCATGACTTCAAAGACGGCAAAGGTAACAGTGTCGGTAACATTCTCAAGCAGGCTGTGGCAACAAGCGGGGGCAAGCTCGCTCATTATACCTGGACCCAGAAACAACCCGACGGCAGCATTGAAGAAAAATTATCTATCGCCCGCCAGACGCCATACTGGGGCTGGTATGTAGGTACCGGCATCGGCTTCAACGAAGTCAATCAGCGTTTCTGGTCAGCCGCTAGCTGGAAGCTCATCTTATGTCTGTTCATCACGATAACCATTCTCAGCGTCTTGATTTTTGCCAGTAAACGCATTATTAACCTGCTGGGCGGCGAACCCGACGATGTGCAAGCCGCAGTCCAGGCCGTAGCCGATGGCAAGATCACCACGCATTTTGCACACCGGGCAGAGCCGGGCAGCATCTACTATGCCGTCCAGACCATGAGCCTGTCTCTGGCGGAATTAATCAATAATCTGAAGCAATCCATGTCGGCACTGCACAGCGAAATAGATCAGGTTTCGTCGCGTTCCGGTATTATTACCGGCCTGACAGACAGCCAGCAGCAGTCTACCGTCATGATAGCCACCGCGATGACGGAAATGGCCTCTTCAGCGAATAATGTCGCCGAGTCGGCCAGCGAAACAGCCAGCAATACCGAGCGTGCCGATCAGCAAAGCCAGGTCACTCAGAACCTGATCCTCTCTACTGTCGATAATATTCAGGGACTGGCCGATCAATTAGGCATCGCCAGCCAGGCCGTTTCTCATCTGGATACCGAAGTGAACAGTATCGCCAGAGTGCTGGAGGTCATCGGTGATATCGCTGAGCAGACAAACCTGCTGGCCTTGAATGCCGCCATCGAAGCGGCCAGAGCCGGAGAGCAGGGACGCGGTTTTGCGGTCGTGGCCGATGAAGTTCGAAATCTGGCCGGTCGCACGCAAAACAGCACCAAGGAAATTCAGCAAATGATCAGCCGCCTGCAAAGCGGCTCGCGCAATGCCATTCAAACCATGGAAACCTGTGCCGAGACCAGCCAGTCCACGGTGCTGCAATCCCAGGAAGCCTCAGATGCACTGAACCAGATAGTCGCAGCCCTGGAAAGCATTACCGAAATGAGTCACCAGATTGCCGCCGCAGCCGCCGAGCAGACGCAGGTTAGTGACGATATCTCAGCGCGCATCAATATGATTGAAGAAAACGGCAACCAGCTGTCTGACGTGGTTAATCAAAGCCATAGCAGTACCCGCTCGCTCACCAGTCTGTATCAGGAACTGGAGCAGTGGACACAGAAGTTTAGTTTAAAATCCTGACCCGCCAGCCCTGAACACACCGAACCCCACCTACAGTGGGGTTTGGATGTTTTGCGACATCACAGAGTGAATTACTGCGCGTTATCACTCACCAGCAAGACCCCGAACTCAAAATCCTGATAGCCGTAATGCACCACAGTGCCATCGCTGATACCAAAGGTCAGTATGGTCTGGCTTTGCGCATGGGGTGTCGACGACCAGACAGTCGCAGTCATGGCCCACAGCTCATCTTCAGTACGGATCAGTCCCGGAAACGCCTTCAGATTCACCGCAGGAGCCAGACAGGCCACTTCGCGCAGACTGGCCAGCTCTTTGATGTTGGGCATCCGCCAGCCTGACACGCCATCAATCACAGCGCCTTTCTCATTAAGATCAATCTGGAACAAAGCTTTCTTCCAGCTGTAGGCTTCCGGTGTGCCCTCACAGGTTTGCGTTTGCTGATCCCAGCGGGTCCCCAGCAGGCAGCGGCGCCAAACCAGATTGGTCTGCAAATCCGTCACTGTGCCAGTGCCATTCTCTTTAAAGCGGATATCCGGCGCACTGCCCGGGATATCCTGATAGCAGGACTGAAATGCTGCCATCGCATTGGCGGAGCACAGAGTACACAACAGCGCACCAACAATTTTTTTCAACATGGTTTGATTCCTTATTCTGCGACCATACGAACGGCCATCACATTCGGTGACAGACACTCTTCACCCGGCACACAGAGTGCCTGATATGCCGTTAACTCACCCAGTCCTGTTCCACCGTCAGCACCGCTCATCTGAGTCAGGTAAGTAATCGCTTTGCCGGCGGTGTAACCCGGATCAGTCCGCAGCAGAGTCGAAGACCAGTAGAAACCATAGGGCAGATCGTCGCTGCCGATAGTCTGATCGTTGAAGAACCGCACCTTCAGACCATAGGTGTTGCCTGCCGCATCCGTCGCCGTTTCACCGAAATCCAGCAGATCATACTGCTCATTCATGGTCGGCAACCGCCAGCTGGTTTGGCCGCAGTAGCCGGAGGTATTCAGTTTCTCGCTGTACGCCTGCGTGGTACAGGCTGCCAGATGATCTGCGCTGCACGAAGCCAGTGCAATTTCATTGGCATGGGGAGTAATCGTCTCGGTTTCCAGTGCAAACACACGATGCTTGTCACGGAACGAGGTTTTGTCATCGGCTTTGACTTCCCAGATCAGCCCGGTTCGCTCATCTTTGACACAGTGCCAGCGGGCACTGTCTGGCGGCAGCGGCTGCCCCTTCTCGTCCAGCTTGGTGAATTTAAAACCGCCGTCAGTCACATCCAGGCCGAAGCTGGCATCCTGACCCGGTGTACCGCTGTCAGGCTGATCGGACATTTGCCCGCTCGACAGATTGAGGTGCTGCACCATGCCGGTATCATTGAGCGCTTTGCCGGACATCCGGCCCAGCGCCACTATTTCCTGGATCTGGCTGGCACTCAGCGTGCCGGCCAGCAGATCCGGGCCGTAAGTCACCAGGCCTTTGGCTGCCCCGGCAACCGCGGCAGCATAGTCGTCACTGCCGGCACCCAGTTGCCCGAACAGCGCCACCAGCTGAGTGTCCAGCTCAGCCAGAGCCACAACATCACTGCTGGCCAGCAGATCCGTCGGCGGGGTTATCCCCAGAGCTTTGAGCTTATTGCTGACCGCTGCAACGGCGGCATCCAGACTGGCGCCAGCCAGCATTTCACCCATGACCAGCGTAGTCACTCCATTGATCAGGGTGAAAGCATTCTCACGGGCTGCCGGTGCCGCCAGACTCAGAGGTGACGATACCGAGGAGCGGGCCGAGACCGCCGGACCGGTCTGAACCAGCAAAGGGGAAGTTTTCACCCGGATATCAGCGCTGGTCAGGGTGAAGTTATACTGATTGGAGCTGACCGAAGGTTCATCGGATCCGCACGCCCAGTCGCGGTTGATATCGGCACACACCGTCATCGGCAGGCCAAGATTTGACGACGATGCGCGCCCGCTGACGTCATAAAGCGGCAAACCCTGATCATCGGCCTTGCTGCTGCCAGAACCTGAGCCATTACATCCGCTCAGGGCCATGGTCAGCGCAACCGGCAATGCTGCTAGTTGTAAAGATTTCATCTGACTCTCACTTATTTTCGACATTCGATTGACGGCGTCTCAGCAACGCCATCACAGCACCAAACAACAGACTAAACAGCCCAAGCGAGCCACCACCGGACGCACTTGGCTTGTCAGGCTGCGTTGTGTTGTCTGCGGTTGGTTTATCCTCCGGTTTCGCTGCGCTGTCGGTTTCACCGCAGTCAAACCCAGTTACTGCCCCGATTCCCCAGGATCTGAGCTGGCCGCTCTGTCCCGTGACTCTGTCAGTCACTTCCAGCACCCAGTTACCCGCCATAGGTTCGCCCTGCAACTGCGCCAGTGCCGGCGTATTACTGAGAGTGAAGGTGTAGCTTTTGTCCGTCAGCGGATAAGCCTGGTAGTCCAGCAGAGAAAAACTCCGGCCTGAAGGCGTACGGATCACCACCTTCAGATCGGAAAAACGGGTATGAGAAACAGACAGCTGAATACCGAAATCATGAGAGACACTGGCGGCGTCTTCAGGCACGCTGAGCGCGAACAGCGCTTCTCCCAGCAGGATCTTACCGCCTCCGTTGATCTGACGGGCATCCGGCAGCGCCTGATTCAGTTGCTGCAGGGGTTGCGACAAGACAGGCACGCCATAGCTGAAACTCAGCTGCTGCTGGCTGCTTTGCGTTTGTTGTGCCGGATCGGCGGTGACACTGATGTCCGCCGTCAGCGCAATGCTTTCCCCGCACTGCAGCGCCTGCGGGATACGGATCGGCTCATTGACCCGGCTGATCGCACCGGCAGCCAGGTGATCAGCAGCAACTACCTGATGCCAGTTCAGTGCAGGTATCGCCAGTTCGGCACGAAACGCCGCCAGTGTCTGCTCGCTGGCGTTAACCAGAGCAACAGACAGCTGAGTCTGATTATTGTCTGTCACCGCCAGCGCCGAAGCGGCCTGATCCAGCACCACGGCATCGCGCAAAATGCCATGATGCCTGAATCTGCCTGCCAGCCAGCTGGCATAGTTTTTCTGCGGATAGAGGCGCTGCGCTGCGTCAACAGTGGAACGGGCCAGATCGTTCATCTTCATGCCAAAGCCCATCCCGGCCATCCCTTCGAGCACCACGCGGTTGAATTCATCAAACGCCGCTTCGCCATAGACGGCTTCGGCCTGTTTCAGAGTCTGAAACAAAGGCGTCGACCACAGCTGATCGCCCAGGGTGCCGAACACAGAAACATGCGCCCGGTATTCCATTTCAGGGTAATAGCGCGCTTCCTGATCATTGAGCGAGCGCCGCGATTTCAGCGCACCGACCGCGCCGTCCCAGTTGGCAAACACATCCAGCTCAAAGCGTTCGCTGCGATCCCGCTGCCCCCAGAAGCTGTAAGCTCCGGCCCAGTAATCGCCAAAACCTTCACCTATGGCTTCGCTGTCTCCGCCTTTCCAGTCCGGAACCAGTTGATAGTTAATGGCATGCCCGAATTCATGCAGCACCACGTCAGCATCCTCACTGTCCGGGACACCACCAACTCCCATCGCCAGGATCCCGGCATCTGTCAGGTAAGTGGAGTTATTGGTACTCTGGCCCTGCGCATCGATTTTCAGCGGGGCGTGAAACACGGCCAACTCACCGCGAAAACCCAGGCTTTCGAGGTACTGCAGCGAATGATCCAGGTGGTAAAACGCATTAACATCCCGAAACGCCGCGTCCTGGCGAGTAAAAGCAAAACCTTCGCTATCAGCCACCGACACCAGCCCCTGCTGCGGCCCGAGCGCCAGATCTGTGATGTCGGTAATATCGACCGCCATCACCCTGTCGTTGGCCAGATACAGCTGACCATCCTTGCGGGTCACCTCGACACCTGTGACGCTTTGATAGGCTTCTGCCGGAATCACAACCTCATCGACATTGGCATGGCCGGCTTCAAGCGCCCGCCCCGTTGCGGTGCGCGGATCCGGATCAAACACTGTCATGGCCGTCTGAACCCTCTCGCCCTCCGGCGGCGTCAGCAAGGTGTGCGGCCGGGGTGGCAGCGGCTGATTCAGAGCGCAGTTTGCCGTTTCATCCAGCAGGGTGTTGAAAACACGGTACAACTGGCCGTGCTGATCTGTAGTCACCACAATCGCACCTTCACAGGGCCGGCCCAGAGCGTCTTGCTGAACAAAATTGTAATGGCTGCCCAGCAGGCTCTGGCGGGTGTAACGCAGCGCCAGCGACTCTGTGTGCAGATAGCGAGACTGCACATACGCCAGCGCCGCATCACTGTCATGAATCGCAACAGTATCAATCGGATAGAGCAGATGCTGAGCCTGAGCCTGGCTGCAGAGCAGCGCGGCCGTCGTCAGAAAATATCGTCTCATTGCGGCTTTCCTTAAAAGCTGTACTTGGCGTTGACGCTGAAATAGCGGCCCGGCTCAGTTGAAAAGGTGGTTTGGGCTTCGCTCACACCCGCCACGTCCTGATACCGGGTGTACTGATGATCGAACAGGTTATGCACCGAGGCATTGAGCCGGAAATCCTGGGTCAGATTAAATCCCGCGCCGGCATCAAGCGTCATCCAGCCTGACGTGGTGGCACAGCGCTGGCTGATCCCCAGCTCATCCTGACAGCTAGGTACTTTGTCCATCGCACCGGCATAATTGACCCGTACGAAGCTCTGCCAGTTGTCCTGCAGATACAGCAGCATGCTGTTGCCTTCCAGCGGCGTCAGGGTGCGGATCGGCTCGCCGTGCTCATCCTCGCCGTCAACGATGCCCAGCTTGCTGACAAGGTTCAGGCGCTCGCTGAACCAGTAGCTGACGCTCATCTCGGCACCGTAGGTTTTCACGCCATCCAGATTCTGATACTGCACTTCGGCGTACTTAGCGGCTTCGTTCCAGCCAATGGTTTTTTCGCTGATAAAATTGTCGAACACCGAATAGAACACCGCGCCGTACACAGCGAGCTGGCCGTCATCGTATTTGGCTCCCAGTTCCAGGTTGTCACTGGTTTCCGCCTCCAGATCGGCATTCGGCCGGATCACAAAATTGCCCAGATCGCTCGACAAGTGCGGGACAAAACCGTAGGCCTTGGCATAGGAGGGCGCGAGAAAACCATGGCTGTAACTCAGGTAGGAATTCAGGGCTGGCGTCCATTGGTAGGCCAGCGACAGACTGGGTGACAGCTCACCGCTGCTCAGATCATGCAGTGGATAACCGCCAATGGTTTCCTCCACCTCAGACGACATTTGCTGATAATCAAAACGCAGGCCCGGCGCCAGGTTCCATTTACCCCAGCGAATATCATCATGCAGATACACCCCCAGATTGTGGGTTCGGGCCGAGGCAAAAGGCGCAGAGTCTTGCTGCGTGTCCCCGCTCCAGTCGGCAATACGCTTGCTGACCGGACGCTCATGCAACATAGATTCCAGCTCCATCCCCCAGGCGATGGCGTGTTCAACCTCGCCATGAACAGCCCGCTGCTGCAAATCGGCTGACAAGCCGATCAGATGATCATTAAATGCACGGCTTTCAGACTGACGCCGTTTGAACACCAGCCCTTCCTGTGTCCGCTGCATCGCAATATCTTTATCGCTCAAGGTGTCTGTCTGGCGGTAGTACAGATTGATATCGGCCTGCTCGGCCAGCAGGGCTTCCCCTTCCCATTCAGCCCCTGCGCGGACAGACAAGGTGCTCGTCTCCCCTTCTTCCAGAAACGAGCTGGCTTGCCAGCCGCCGCCGTCCGGCTGAGTCGGGGGTATTCCCTGCTCCCGCCTCACCTGCTGCTGGTAATAATCTGCCTTGCCCTTGAGCGTCCAGCTGTCATTCAAAAACCATTCACTGGTCAGAGCCGCATTGAAGCCGTCAATATTCCTGAGATAGAGCGACTGATCATGGTTTTTGCTCTCACTGCCCTGCCAGTAACTGACCCGCACCAGATGCGCCGTGTCGCCCAGCCGTGCCGCCGTGGCCAGTGTCGAAGTGTACTTATCACTGATCCCCGAATAACCGCCTTCCAGACCGGCATAGTGATCTTCGCTGCCCAGATAATCACTCGCTGTTTTCGAGGTCAGCACCACCACGCCGCCAATGGCACCGGAGCCGTACAGCGACGAGTCCGCCCCTTTGACCACTTCAATCTGCTTAACATCGCCCAGATCAAAACTATTATGGCCGGCCACATCGTTCAGATCGCTGGCCCCATAGCCGTCCGCAACTTTGACGCCGTCTTTGATCACCGCAATCCGGTTGCCGCTCATACCACGGATCGTGATGGTTTGCGGACGTCCGGCACCACCGCTGACACTGACACCGGGTTCATGAGACAGTACGTCATACAGCTCGGTCGATCCCTCACGTGCAATATCCTCGCTGGTGATCACCGCCACTGAGCCATTGGTTTCAGACAGCGGCTGCTCGATGCGGGTCGCCGTGACTACCACAGTCGTCATTTTTTCGGCTTCCGCCTGCTGGACAGCCAGGCTGTGAAAACTCATCAGGCCTGCGCTACTGGACAGGGCACACAAAGCCAGGGGGACAGGCTTCAACTGCATGTTGCACACTCCGGTTGTTATAAAAAATTGTTATGAAAATTTGTTATTAAAATGAACGGTTAAGTTTTTATCAGGTAATAGCAGCCTGTCCGGCTTCCAGCGAAGCCAGACAGGCTGTAATAGCAAAACGGTTTAAGGTGACTGTGTTGCTGTGGGTGCCAGATGCAGCAGGAAGGCATACTCTCTGGCCTGCTGCCGCATCGCCTGCCGGGCATCCTGGCGATGACCGCCTGACAGGTCGGTCTGCAGCAGATAAGGGCCCTGGCTGAGGCTGTTGTCGCGGATTGCCATCACCCAGCGGGCAGGTTCCCAGTAAGGCACCTGAGTGTCGTACAGTCCGGCGGTCACCAGCATGGGCGGGTAAGCCTGCGGCGAAATGTTGTCATTCGGGCTGTATGTTTTCATCACCGCCAGCTGCGCCGGATCACGGGGGTCGCCCCATTCGGCATACTCCTGCCGGGTCAGCGGCAGGCTTGGATCCGACATGGTGGCTATCACATCAACAAAAGGAACCTGCAGTACGGCACCGGCAAACAATTCCGGCTGCCGGTTCAGCGCACCGGCGATCAGGGTACCGCCTGCACTGCCGCCCAAAGCCAGAATGGGCCTGTCGCGACCCTGGCGGTAGGCTTTGATCACTTGCGCCACGGCCAGATAATCGTCGAAGCTGTGGGGTTTACTGTGCCCTTTGCCCTGCGCATACCATTGCGGGCCAAGATACCCACCGCCTCTGACATGGGCGATCGCATATATCACTCCGCGATCCAGCAGGCTGATGATTTGTGGCATGAAATAAGGACGCACCGGAGTGCCATAAGCACCGTAGCCATAAAGAAAAACCGGGGATTTTTCATTGATCCGGTCAGTACGGTAAGCCAGTGTCACAGGAACGGAAACGCCGCCGTGACGCACCTGAATCTGTTCAGTCTGATACGCGGCCGCATCTATACCGCGATAACGATCTTCCGTCAGAGTCGCAATGCGCATTCGGGTAAGATCCAGCGCCAGCCACCGCGGTGGCTGGGTCAGCGACATGCTGCGGATCATCACAGAGCGGCCATAGCGGTTGCTGTTACCAGACAGCCAGGCCACACCGCCAGCCGGAGTGATGATGGTGTCAAACAGGCTCTGGCCCTGATAATCAAGGACGATCACCCGACTGGTACTCTTCTCGGTTACTTCCAGCACTATGTGTTCGGGAAACAGCAACCAGTTCTTGATGTGCTGGTTGGCTGCCGGCTGCCAGAATGGCTGCCAGTTCGTGGCATCACCCTCGTTCAATGCTGCGCGAAAAAGACGAAGGTCACCGTCACGGTTGCTGGCCAGAAACAGGGAGGCGTGGCGCACATCGGCATAATATTCGATACCAGATTCGCGAGGCCGCAGTGTAGCCAGACGCTTGCCGCTGTTACTGTCCACCAGCATCTGTTCACTGCTGTCATGGTTATTCGACTGAATGATCACATACTGATCATCTGTCGCTGCATAGACAGATACCAGCCACGCCGGATTGTGCTCGCGAAACAGCATCTCTTTGTGTGCCTGCGGCAGCGACCAGCGCACCACTTGATACGGACGGTAAGTCCCACCTTCATTTTCGACGAAATACAGGCTCTGGCTGTCAGCACTCCACACAAGATCCGTCGCGGCGTACTCTGAAAGCGTTGCAACAGTCTGCCCGCTGGACTGCTCAATAACGCTCAGCCGGTAATTACGATCGCCCCGGCGATCTTCAGTGACGGCCACATAACGGTGATCCGGACTCACCTGCCAGCCGCCGAGCTGATAGTAGTCCGCCTGTTGGCTGCGCGGTGTCAGATCAACAGCTGTGCTCACTTCACCTGTCCGGGCATCCTGACGCAGCAACAACCGGGACTGATCCGCTGTGCTGAGACGATAATTGTATGACCCGGCAAGCTGCCATGGCCGATCGGCCACGCTGGCCTGACGGGCCTGCCACTCATCCAGCAATGACTGTTCCACCGAGGCCTGTTGCTGTAATGCCCGCTCTGTCTGCTGATTTTGGTCCCGCAGAAAAGCCAGTACCTGTGCCGATTGACGGGAATCATCCCGCAGCCAGCCGTAAGACGGGGCCGGTTCGGAGCTCGCCTTCACATCAACAGCGAATACCGGCCAAGCCGAAAGCAGGCTCGCTATACCGCACAAAGTGATACCCACCAAGCAACTTTTCATCTCGACACCACAACCTACTTACAACTTCATCTGGGAAAGTCATTTTCCGCCCATTAAACAGGGCGCACATCATGCACACAAACAGTAATGAGATCAATTATCAATTTCATTTGTATTTATAAAAACAGACAGGGAGTGATTCAGATCACACTAAATCATCTAGGCAACAAGATGCTGACCAAAAAACATACCGAATAAAGAAGAACAAACAGAAGAAAGCGCGGGATAATAAAAATTGAACCATAGTAATCGCCGGGTGAGTCCCAGCATGACGATGTATAAATCTGGTGATTTTCATTATTCAGCGGGCAGGGAAGATTAAAATCCACGCAATCCGTACAAAAAAAGGGATCTTGTTCGTTTTTTTTCAAAAAACCATTGACGGAAAAACGCAAAACCTTTTTAATGCGCCCCGTTGCCTCGATAGCTCAGTCGGTAGAGCAGAGGATTGAAAATCCTCGTGTCGGTGGTTCGATTCCGCCTCGAGGCACCATTATTAAATATTATGGTGTTCATTTGGCAACATCTTGATAAGAAACAATTCCCCCTTAGTTCAGTTGGTAGAACGGCGGACTGTTAATCCGTATGTCGCTGGTTCAAGTCCAGCAGGGGGAGCCAATTAAATACATTGTTTAATTGCAGTGTATCTCCTCCAAACTGGTAAGCACTGTGTGCTTAAATGTCGCTGGCCTGGCCGGCCGCACCTAGTCGGCCACATTAAGTCCAGCAGGGGGAGCCAGTTTTGTTATTTGAAAATAACTTAACAATAATAAAGCCGACTTAGCTCAGTAGGTAGAGCAACTGACTTGTAATCAGTAGGTCACCAGTTCGATTCCGGTAGTCGGCACCATCTTTTAAACCTCGCAATTGCGAGGTTTTTTTTATCTATTCCTCTTGCACATTTTTCACGACATTAAGCCCATTTTTTATTAACGGTATTCTTAATAATCGATTTCAGAACGCTATTGTGATACACATTTCACACAGCACGGAATAACCTCTCCCTTACCCGACTGTCAAAACATGACAGGCACAGGACACACCGTGCATTGCCTGCCTGAAATAGTAAATGCATAGAAAAAGGTAATGACAAGCATAGAACTTCCTACCGAGTGTTTAACTCCAGGTCTGTATATCAAACTGCCGTTACAGTGGACGGAGCATCCGTTCATGCTTAATCACTTCAAGATTAAAGATAACCAGCAGATCCGTCTGATAAAAAACCTCGGGCTTAAATTTGTCATTCTCTATCCGGATAAAAGTGATACCCACCCTCTTCCGAAAAATACGCTCAATACCGAACAGGATGACATCTCAGAGCAAGAAGCCCGCTTTATCCATAAACAAGCCGATAAGTTGTGGAAAGAAAAGCAACGGCGAATTGAGTATCTGAAGAATTACAAACGCAACCTCAACCGTTGCGAGAAAAGCTTTCAGCGTTCTTTGTCCAAGTTACGCGCTATTTCGCAAAAAATAAAAAACCGTCCTGTGACGGCGTTTGCCGATGCAAAAGAACTTGTCAACGATATGGTAGAAGCCTTACTGGACAACGACAATCTGGTACTGCACCTGATGAGCGATGCGAAAGAATCGGAAGATATTTACTACCATTCGCTGAATGTGGCCGTACTTTCCATGTTGCTGGCCAAGTCAAACGGTATGCCAGCCAGCGATATCAAAACCATTGCCCTTGGCGCCCTGTTTCACGACATAGGTAAACAAAAAATACCGACGCACATTCTGCGCAAAATAACTGCTCTGACAGAGCCAGAAACGAATTTCCTCAAACTGCACCCGAAGTACAGCCTTGAACTGGCAGAGCTGGGTGAAAACTTCCCGGATGCTGCCAAACCTATTCTCAGTCAGCACCATGAGCTGATGGACGGCAGTGGCTATCCGCTGGGCTTACAGGGCCATCAAATAAATCGCTTTGCACAATTGGTTGCTGTCGTTAACGCCTACGACAACTTGTGCCATCCTATGGATCCCGGCAAAGCCAAAATCCCCTACAGTGCGCTTTCCTATCTGTTTAAACACAAGAAGGGGCAATACAGTGAGGAATTCATCGCGTTAATGGTGCGTATGATGGGCGTCTATCCGCCGGGCAGTGTCGTGCAGCTTTCCAATCAGCAGGTCGGCATGGTCATTTCCGTGAATGCCAAACGCCTGCTTTACCCCAACATTTTGATTTACGATCCGAGCGTGCCATCCAATGAAGCACCAGTGCTTGATCTGGAACAAAGTGAACTGACGATAGAACGGGCGCTGCATCCGCAGAAACTGCCCGAACCTATACGCCAGTACCTCAATCCCAGAGCCCGTATTTCTTACTACTTCGAACCGGAAAACGGATAAGGGCTGACAATACAGCCCTTCCGCCGATGCGCTTTACCAGCTGAACATGTCTTTGATCCAGCCTTCAGGTTTACCCTTCCGGCAATGTGCAGACAACGAACCGGTCGGATCCCAGGCAGGCAGTGACTGCTCGCCCTGGCAATCCAGGCCCAGAGTGCCGTTCTGCAATCTGTGATACTTAAGCGTACTGAGTTTCTGCGGCCAGCTAAGCTGCAGCCGCTCAGGCTGGCGCCGCTCCAGATAGCCACTGTAGAGGCGTAATGCGCCGCTGGATCCGGTCAGCTTCACCGGTTTATTGTCATCCCTGCCAATCCACACAGTGACCACTTCCCTGCCGTCGGCCCCGACAAACCAGCTGTCGCGGGTATCATCTGTGGTACCGGTTTTGCCAGCCAGTGCTGCCCAGCCAAATCTGGGTTGCAGATAACGCCCTGTCCCCTGACTGACAACCCGCTTCATCGCATAAGTCGTCAGCCAGGCCGCCTGCTCAGGCACCACCTGACGGCCGGAAGGAAGATGACGGTAAAGCACCTTGCCCTGACGCTCGACCACAGCGCGCAAAGCCGTCTGGTCGGCGCGGCGTCCCCCGCTGGTCAGGCTCTGGTACATCTGACTGACGTCAAACGGCGACAGGGTAAAGGCGCCCAGCAAAATTGAAGGCAGGCGTGGCACGGCTTCTTTGGCGACGCCAAGTTCAGCCAGAGTGGCTATCACATTGTCCAGCCCGACCTGCAGGCCCAGATTCACCGTAGGGACATTCAGCGAACGCGATAAGGCGTCATACAAAGGCACCTGGCCGCGATATTTACGATCATAGTTTTGCGGGCGCCACTCACTGCCCTGATTACCTTTGAGCAAAATCGGCTTGTCGTCCAGTGTCGTTGCCAGACTGAACTTATCAGGCTGGCGCAGGGCGCTCAGATAAACGGCAGGTTTCACCAGCGAACCAATCTGCCGGCGACTGTCGAGTGCCCGGTTGAATCCGGCATAACCCGGACGGCTGCCGCCTATCATGGCCCGGATCTCACCACTGTGACGGTCCACCGCCACCATAGCCGTTTCAATCGGACTTCCGGCTTTTTTCTCCAGTAACGGGATCCACTGAGCAACCGCATTTTCTGCTTCTTGCTGCGACACAGGATCCAGAGTGCTGAAGATCCGCAAACCGACCCCGGGAGTGAAACGGTTACCGACTTTCTCTTTCAGTTCCCGTTGCAGAAGCTGGAAGTACGCAGGCTGGCGGCTGGCGATCACCGGCTGCTTTTGCACATCCAGCTTTCTTGACGCGGCCTGCTCATACTCAGCGCCGGTCAGGATATTTTGATCCAGCATCAGTCTGAGCACCAGATCCCGCCTGTCCCTGGCGCGATCGTTATGTCGCCACGGGTTGTAGTACGACGGGCCTTTGACCATGCCCACCAGCATCGCCAGCTGATCAATGCGCAGTTCCTGCAAAGGCCGGCCAAAGTACAAGCGTGCGCCCAGGCCAAAACCATGAATTTCCCGGCTGCCGCTCTGGCCGAGATACACCTCATTCAGATACGCTTCCAGGATACGATCTTTGCTGTAGCGATAATCGATAATGATCGCAATATAGGCTTCCTGGATCTTGCGCCACAGCGAGCGTTCGCGGGTCAGGAAGATATTTTTTGCCAGCTGCTGAGTTAAGGTACTGCCGCCCTGCACGGTACGTCCGGCTTTAAGGTTCACCAGCGCCGCACGCAGGATAGCCAGTGGTGACACCCCGCCGTGGTGATAGAAATCCCGATCTTCAGTCGCCAGCAGGGCATCAATCAGCACTTCAGGAAACTCTTCCCGTGGCGTGAAGATCCGCTGCTCCCCTTCTTTAGTGCCCAGCATCCCCAGCATTTTGGGTTCGACACGAAGATACCCCAGCGTCTTTTCCCGCCCGAGATCGTCAATCTTGCTCAGCCCGCTGTCACCGAATGTCAGCATTACGTGGCGCTGACTTTCATAACCGTCATCGAATTCAAACGGACGGCGCACCATCTCGATGCGGGTCGACGAGGCAGAATACTCCCCGGCACGCTGCGGGGTACGGACTTTGTGATACTGCAAGGCGTCCAGCTCACGTTTCACTTCGCTCAGGGTGATGGCCTGACCGGGTTGCAAATCCAGCACCCGGCCGTACACAACGGCGGGTAAGTCCCAGAGCTGGCCTTCAAATTTGTCCCGCACCAGGGTGTCCAGATAGATACCCACTACCACCACCACGGCCAGAACCGCCAGCCCCAGCTTAAGGCCGGAGAACAGAACCCAGCGCCCTAAGCGGGCGAGGCGGCTTTTCGGTGGGGTGCGTTTAGGCGGTGTCTTAGCCGCTTTTTTGCGCGGCTGAGTTTTGGCTTTTTTGCTGGCCGGAGCGGCTTTCCTGGTGGCTCTTGGCTGTTTTTCCGTTGGCTTTTTGGGCGCGGCCAGGCGGTGCTTGGACTCTTTGATCATCATGATGTCTTAGTGATGTCTTCGCTATCAGGCTGTC
Organism: Photobacterium sp. 2_MG-2023; assembly: GCF_030547675.1. NCBI lineage: Bacteria > Pseudomonadati > Pseudomonadota > Gammaproteobacteria > Vibrionales > Vibrionaceae > Photobacterium > Photobacterium sp. 2_MG-2023. Next base: position 116,747 of record NZ_JAUOQQ010000012.1, on the reverse strand, counting down.
AGTTTCAGCGCAGCACATGCTGGCCGACTACATATATTTCTTGGTTTTTCGTGTCGGGGCATGACTGGCGGGATCATCAGGCCAAACATGCTTAGGGTAACGGCCCTTCATTTCTTTTTGTACTTCTTTGTAGGCACCTTGCCAGAATGCGGCCAGATCCGAAGTGACCTGTAACGGACGCTGGGCCGGGGAAAGCAGCTCAAGTACCAGCGCAACCTTTCCCTGGGCTATTCTGGGTGAGACCTGCTCACCGAACATTTCCTGCATACGTACCGCCAGTACAGGGGCCTGCCCAGGCTGATACCGTATCGGGTAACGTGACCCGGTCGGCACCTGATAATGGGTTGGCAGTGCCGCATCCAGAGCTTTGGCCTGCTCCCAGCCCAGATACGCTTCCAGAGCGGCGGTCAGATCCAGTTTCACCAGCGCCTTCATGCTATGGATCCCTGTCATGAAAGGCAGCAGCCAGTCTTCCAGAGCCAGCAGCAAACTTTCTTCATCCATGGCCGGCAGTGCCATCTCCGGCAGCCAGCTGGCCGCGCAACGGGCGCGAGTCAGCAGGCCTTCGCTGCGCGCGTTCCAGGGCAGTACCTTCAGCCCCTGACGGCGAATGGCATTCAGCAAGGCTTCCCCGGCACGGGCCGGATCCGGCTCTGCCAGCGCGGTACGTTTGATAATCAGCTTGCCACAGCAATATTGCTTCTCAGCGACCAGACGGCCTTTTTTGTCATCCCAGTCGAGCCATTCCTTCTCATGGAACAATTGCGGCATCGCCTGCTGCAATTGCCCGATATCGGCCGCCACAGCGGAAAATACCCGGCTGTCACCCTGCCTGGTTTTCACCACATCAGCCACCACCAGCGCAGACTCCCCTGCCAGCGGATGGTCATCATCGATAACCACGCCCTGACCGTTAGCCAGCTGAAAGCGGCCATCCTGCCCCCGGGACACGGCAACACGATCGGGAAAGCCCGCCGCCATCAGCACAGGCAGCCAGCGACTGTCAGTTCGCCATCCGAGCGTCTTATCCTGATCCGTCGTCCCGAGTTTTGAAAAATGCTGTCTGGCTCGCTGCCTGTAGTACGCACTGCGGGGAAGCTGATCCGACTCCAGCAGGTGCAGCTGAAATGCCAGATCTGGATTGTTCATCCCTCTGACCGGCTCTTCTAACAGCGCCACCAGCATAGCGGCGGTCACGCGCGCACTCACCTCAAGCGAGCTGGCATGCGCCAGAATCGCCGCCAGCCTGGGCTCAGTACCCAGTTGCTGGATGGCCTGTCCTTTGCCGGTGAGCTGATGGCGTGTGTCCATCGCCCCCAGCGCGATCAGTAATGCCTGAGCCTGCTGCAGCGCGCCCTCAGGCGGCACATCCAGCCAACGCAGTTCACCGGCGGAAGCACATCCCCACTGGGCCAGCTCCATCGCCAGATGGCTCAGATCGGTACGCAGGATTTCCGGCTCGGGCACGGCGGGCTGACGGGCCAGTAATTCTTCGCTGTACAGCCGCAGGCAAATACCTGGCTCAAGCCGCCCGGCACGTCCGGCTCGCTGTTCCGCCGAGGAACGGGCAATACGCACTAACTCCAGACGGCTGATACCGGTTCTGGCGTCCCAGCGGGCAATCCGCTCTAAACCGCAATCCACCACCAAACGAATACCTTCAATGGTCAGGCTGGTTTCTGCGATATTGGTTGCCAGTACAATTTTCCGTTTGCCCTTGATGGCAGGCTGTATGGCCTGCTGCTGGGCTTTACTGTCCATTTGGCCATACAGTGGCGCAATAATAACATCCGGGCTGACAGCCGCTTGCAACCACTCGGCAAGCCGGCGAATTTCTCCGGCACCGGGCAGAAAGACCAGCACAGAGCCTGGCTCAGCCGTCATCAGCCGGAGGATCTCGCGCCCGGTCCATTCAATCGAAACACCATTACCCTGCTGGACGCTGGTAGCCTGAGTCTGGTATCTGTAGTCCACCGGATAGCTGCGACCGGCTGATACCAGGTATTCGGCATCAGGCAGTAAAGATTGCAAAGCCTGATGATCCAGGGTGGCCGACATCACCAGTAATTTCAGATCGTCACGTAAGGCTTCCTGCACTTCCAGCGCCAGTGCTAACGCTGTATCGGCATGCAGACTTCGTTCATGAAACTCGTCGAAAATCAGCAGTTCTATGCCGGATAACTCAGGATCTTGCTGCAACATCCGGGTCATTACCCCTTCAGTCACTATCTCCAGCCGGGTCCTGCCACTGACCCGAGTTTCGCCCCGCACCCTGAGCCCTATGGTCTGTCCGACTTCCTCGCCCAGCTGAGCCGCCAGGTAGGAGGCAATATTACGGGCAGCCAACCGGCGCGGCTCCAGCAGGACAATTTTACCGGCCACTGCGCCCGCAGCCAGCAGTGACAGCGGCAACCGGGTAGATTTACCCGCACCTGGCGGTGCCTTGAGGATGATCTGTTCACTGCGCTCAAGCGCCTGGTGCAAATCAGGCAGCACCGCATCAATGGGGAGTTGTGACAATATCTTTACCTTGTGTCATCTTCTATGAAGGCGCCTGTGTTGCAGATAATACAGAACGCTCAGAAACAATCGGACTTATTGTACTCAAACAGGGATAACGGTGCTATCCAACCGGCAGGAGGTCACTATGTCGCATGACTCTGGGTCACATTACTTCAGGCAGCCTGATGTTCCACCGCAGCCAGGCAGCCAACGGATGTTTTTTGCGCTGCCGCTGACGGACCCCCCCGCGGCGAATCTGGCGCCGTACCAAGGCTTGTGTCAGCTGAAAGACGCCTTACCCGGCAAAGGGCGTACCATACCGGATGCCAACCTGCATCTGACGCTGGCCTTCCTCGGGCAGATCACCGATGAGCAAACCCGCCAGCTCGTCGCTGCTGTCAACCAGCTCACCATCCCGGCTTTCTCGATGCATTTCAACCTGCTGCGTTACTGGAAACGCAGTCGCGTACTCTGGCTGGGCGGCGATATCTGCCCCGAGCCTTTAGGCCGGCTCGCCGAGCAACTGAACCAGCTGGCCCTTGATCTTGGGCTGATACAGGATGCCAGACGCTATACCCCGCACATCACGCTCAGGAAAAACCTGCGTCAGCGCCCTGTTATTCCTGACGAACAACCGGATTTTCTTTTTCACTTTCAGCGCTTTGGTCTGTATATTTCTGAGCCCGACGGGCCAGGCGTCCGTTACCGGCTCGCGAACCAGTGGCCACTTATTCAACCGGAGATCGCCGTACAGGACAGCGAATGAATTACACACCTTCCCTGCAGTCAGCCACACTCATTAAACGCTATAAACGCTTTCTGGCCGATATCGCGTTGCCCGATGGCACCACCACGACCATTCACTGTGCCAACACGGGTGCCATGACAGGGTGCGCCGATCCCGGCTCCACCATCTGGTATTCCACCTCGGACAACCCTAAGCGGAAATACGCCCACAGCTGGGAATTAACACAAACGCAGGACGGACACTGGATTTGCATCAATACTGCCAGAGCGAATCAAATTGTGGTCGAAGCACTCAAAAATAACCACATTCCGGAATTATCCGGCTATGCTTCATTGCGCACAGAAGTGAAGTATGGTACTGAAAACAGCCGGGTAGATATTGTTCTGGATGATCCCTCGCTGCCATCTTGTTTCATTGAAGTAAAAAGTGTCACTTTGCTGGAAGATGATGGCCGCGGGTATTTCCCGGATGCTGTTACCACCCGGGGACAAAAACATTTAAGGGAGCTGGCAGAGGTCGCCGCCACGGGTCAGCGCGCTGTGTTATTTTTCGCAGTCCTGCACTCTGGGATTGAAAATGTCGCCGCGGCACGCCATATAGACCCGGTCTATGATGAGTTACTGGAACAGGCAGAAAAAGCAGGGGTGGAAGTCCTCTGTTACCGTGCAGAAATCAGCCCGACGGCTCTGACTTTGAGCCAGCGGATAGAATTTGCTCAGTAACGCGGAAAAATGATGCTTTCTTCACAATGGTATAAAATTGAAGATATGCAGTAATTGCCACGTTATATCCTTTCTGCTATAGATACCCGCCAAAATTAACCAGTGACGGTTATTCGGTATATGTTAGGAGATGCTATATGCCAGAGAGCAAGGTTAAAAAATCGTTAGGCATCCTGGCTATTGCTGGGGTTGACCCGTATCAGGAAAAAGCCGGCGAAGAATATATGGGTGAAGCGCAGTTAGAGCACTTCCGCAAAATTCTCGGAGCCTGGCGCAACCAATTGCGTGAAGAAGTTGACCGTACCGTTAACCATATGCAGGATGAAGCGGCTAACTTTCCGGATCCGGTTGACCGTGCAGCACAGGAAGAAGAATTCAGCCTGGAACTGCGTAACCGAGATCGTGAGCGTAAACTGATCAAGAAAATCGAAAAAACGCTGCAACGTATCGAAGATGACGATTTTGGTTTCTGTGATTCATGTGGCGTGGAAATTGGTATTCGCCGCCTGGAAGCCCGTCCGACAGCCGACCTGTGCATCGACTGTAAGACACTGGCAGAGATCAAAGAAAAGCAAATGGCTGGCTAAACTGCCCTTTGTAACCATAATCTGACAAAAGGGAGCCAAGGCTCCCTTTTTTATTGTTATTGACTGTCTGCTATCCAACACCATGACAAGATTATCTCCGTATACTGGACGATTCGCCCCCTCACCTTCCGGTCCGCTGCACTTCGGCTCACTGGTGGCGGCATTGGGCAGCTATTTGCAGGCGCGCTCCCGGCAAGGTCAATGGCTGGTCAGAATCGAAGACCTGGATCCCCCGCGTGAAATGCCCGGTGCCGCAGACGACATACTGCGCACCTTGGACGCCTTTGGCATGACCTGGGATGGCAGTGTCATTTACCAGAGTCAGCGCCACGCCCTATACCAGGCTCAGATAGAACACTGGCTGGCTCAGGGCGACGCCTATTATTGTCGTTGCAGCCGCAAAGCGATCAAAGAAGCCGGTGGCTTTTATCCCGGCACTTGCCGCAATGCCGGCCTGGATGCCGCTCACAGTGCGGTAAGGTTGAAAGTCGACCAGGCCATCACAGGTTTTCATGACCAGCTGCACGGCTGGATCGCAATACCCGAAGCGCTGGCCAGCGAAGATTTCATCATCCGCCGCCGTGACGGCCTGTATGCCTACAACCTGGCGGTCGTGCTGGATGATATAGCGCAAGGCGTCACAGAGGTCGTCAGAGGAGCCGATCTGATTGAACCGACAGGACGCCAGATAGGCCTGTATCACCGATTAGGACAACCCGAGGTAAGCTATTTACATCTGCCGCTTGCCGTAACGGAAAACGGCAATAAACTGTCCAAACAAAATCACGCGCCGGCTATCGACACGCGTCGGCCAGGCCCGCAGCTGTGGCACGCTATGAGGTTTCTGGGGATGTGCCCGCCGGCAGAATTGCAGTGCGCTGATCGCGACGACATTCTCCGTTGGGGGATCGCGCATTGGGATGTCGCGAACCTGCCGCCAACAACAGCGATCACGCTGAACCTAGCATCTAGAGGTGACTTGGGTATATGATATGCGGCTGTTCAGTCCGGCCTTATCACAATTACGAGGTGTGTTATCTTTAGTCGAGTCGCCAGCTTTTGCCGTAAAGTATTGACCCGAGAGCAAAAAGCTCTGGGTAACAAGGAGCCAAGCTTGCAAGTTTATCAACGCCAGGAGCACAGTATCTCCCGCAAAGACATCAGCGAAAATGCGCTGAAGGTACTCTACCGCCTCAATAAAGCCGGTTTTGACGCCTATTTGGTCGGCGGTGGTGTTCGGGATTTGCTGCTGGACAAAGAACCCAAAGATTTTGATATTGCGACCAATGCAACGCCGGAAGAAATTAAGGCGCTGTTCCGCAATTGCCGCCTGATCGGCCGCCGCTTCCGTCTCGCCCATATACTTTTTGGCCGTGACGTGATTGAAGTGGCCACTTTCCGCGGCCACCATGATGCAGGCGCCGTTAAGCTGCCAGCCGGCAAGCAGGCCATTGCCTCACGCAACCATGAAGGCATGCTGCTGCGTGACAATGTCTATGGCACCATTGATGAAGACGCAGAACGCCGTGACTTCTCGATTAACGCCCTGTATTACAGCATCAAAGATTTCACAGTCAGTGATTACGCGAACGGTGTGGTTGATCTGCAAAACCGCCTGGTCCGCCTGATCGGCGATCCAGAAACCCGCTATCGTGAAGATCCGGTGCGGATGCTGCGTGCCGTACGCTTTGCCGTCAAGCTGGATATGCAGATTGAAGCCCGCACTGCAGCCCCGATTCTGGAACTGTCGACCCTGCTGAAAGACATTCCTGCCGCACGTCTGTTTGAAGAGAGCCTCAAACTGCTGCAGGCCGGTGAAGGGCTTGAGACTTACAAAATGCTGCGCGAATACAATCTGTTCCAGCAGCTGTTCCCGATTCTGGCCGAGCATTTTACCGAAGATCACAGCAGCCTGACCGAGAAGATGCTTGAGCACATCCTGGCTGCCACTGACGTCAGAATCGCAGAAGGTAAGCGCGTCAATCCGGCCTTTATGTTTGCGGCCATGCTCTGGTATCCGATGAATGTCCGGGCAGAAGAAATTGCCAGCACCAGTGGTCTGAGCGACTACGATGCCTTCATGATAGCGGCCAATGACATTTTGGATGAGCAGGTGAAAAACATTGCCATCCCTCGCCGCCTGACCACGACTGTGCGTGATATCTGGCAGCAACAGCACCGCTTCAGCCGCCGTTTCGGTAAACGCGCCTTTGCCATGCTGGAACACCCTAAATTCCGGGCAGCCTACGATTTTCTCGAAATGCGTGGCCAGTTTGAAGGGAAAGATGTGGCTGAACTGGCAACCTGGTGGCACAAGTTCCAGTTTGCTGAACGTGATGAACGCAATAAAATGGTTCAGGAACTGGGTGGCGGTAATCAGCGTCGTCGCCGTCGTCCGCAACGACGAAAGAAACCACAGGCAAAATCGGCCTCATGATTCGTGCCTATATTGCCATCGGCAGCAATTTGAATGATCCGGTGAACCAGGCTTACCAGGCACTGACGGCGTTACGTCAGGCCTGTGACCTAAGCGTGGTCGCTGAGTCCTCGCTGTACTGCAGTACCCCTATGGGGCCGCAGGATCAGCCCGATTACATCAATGCTGTGGTTGCCGTTGATACTGAACTGACACCACTGGCGCTGCTCGATCTGACGCAGAAGATTGAACAGTTGCATGGAAGAGTCCGCAAAGCAGAACGCTGGGGGCCGCGCACTCTGGATTTGGATATCCTGCTTTATGGCAATTTGCAGCATCACTGTGAACGTTTAACTATTCCGCACTATGGCATGAAAGCCCGTGAGTTTGTGCTTTATCCACTGGCTGAAATTGCCCCTGAACTCGTCCTGCCTGACGGTACAGCGCTGACTGACCTGCTACCCGAGGTGGACCGAAACGGCCTGCGTGTGTGGTCATCCTGACACATCCGGGAGAAGGGAGATAACAATGAAGAAAATCACTATTAACGACCTGATGAAGTGGAAGCAGGAAGGTCGTAAGTTTGCCTCACTCACCTCTTATGATGCGAGTTTTGCCCAGTTGTTTGAGCAACAGGAAGTGCCTGTCCTTCTGGTCGGTGACTCCCTGGGTATGGTACTGCAAGGCCAGACAGATACCCTGCCTGTGACTATTGATGAAATGGCTTACCACACCCGCTGTGTGCGTGCCGGCAGCCCCAATGCCCTGCTTCTGGCGGACTTGCCTTTCATGACCTACGGCACCCCTGAGCAGGCCTGTGACAATGCCGCCAAGCTGATGCGCGCCGGTGCTAACATGGTAAAACTGGAAGGGGGCAGCTGGCTGGCCGACACAGTCAGAACATTGACCGAACGTGCCATACCTGTGTGCGCCCATCTGGGCCTGACACCTCAATCGGTCAATATCTTTGGTGGCTACAAAGTTCAGGGACGCGATAAAGAACGCGCTGACCAGATGCTGGCCGACGCCATTGCGCTGCAAAAGGCAGGCGCACAAATTGTCGTGCTGGAGTGTGTCCCTGCCTCACTGGCCAAACGCATCACCGAAGCCTTAGATATTCCTGTTATCGGCATCGGAGCCGGTAACGTGACTGACGGCCAGATTTTAGTCATGCACGACATGTTAGGCATTTCTGCCAACTATATGCCGCGTTTTTCTAAAAACTATCTTGCTCAGACTGGCGATATCCGCAAAGCGGTTTCACAGTATCTGAAAGAAGTGGAAACGGGAACATTCCCGGGTCCAGAGCATACCTTTGAGTAAGGAAAACCCACCATGCAGACTTTTGCTGACATTTCCCCTGTTCGTGAACAGGTTCGGGCCTGGCGCCGTGAAGGCCGCCGTATCGCCTTTGTTCCGACCATGGGAAATCTGCATCAGGGGCACCTGACTCTGGTTCGCAAAGCACGCGAACAAGCCGATATCATTATTGTCAGTATTTTCGTTAACCCAATGCAGTTCGATAAAGCTGACGATCTGAATAGCTATCCTCGTACTCTGGAAGAGGATCTGGCCAAATTAAATGGTGAAGGCGTCGAACTGGTTTTCACACCGACCCCGGATACCATTTACCCCAATGGCATGGACCGACAAACCTTTGTCGAAGTGCCGGGCCTGTCTCACATGCTGGAAGGGGCGTTGCGCCCAAGTCATTTTCGTGGCGTCGCCACCATAGTGGCCAAGCTGTTTAATATTGTGCAGCCAGATGTGGCCTGCTTTGGTGAAAAAGACTATCAGCAACTGGCGTTGATCCGTCAAATGGTCAACGATCTCGCGATGCCGATTGAGATCATTGGTGTACCGACAGTGCGTGAAATGGATGGCCTGGCTATGAGCTCTCGTAATGGATACCTCACCGTAGATGAGCGTCAGCGCGCACCGGTACTGGCCAAAACCATGCGCTGGATCAGCAGCCAGATCCGCGGCGGACGCCGTGACTTTGATGAAGTGGTGCTGGATGCCAATGATCAATTGCGTGCTGCCGGTCTGGAACCGGATGAAATTTACATCCGTGATGCCCGTACGCTGCAGGTTGTCGGCGAAGAGACCACACAGGCGGTGATCCTGATGTCTGCTTTCCTGGGGAAAGCGCGTCTGATTGATAATCAGGTCATTGAGCTGGCCTCTGTCTCAGCAGACACCACTCACTAACAAAACCAGACAGACATCTGCGATAAGCATCTGACTAAAACGCCCAGTTACTTACCGGTAACCGGGCGTTTTTATTGGGCATTAAACCCGCTGTATCGACTCAGGAGCGTAAGCCTATCCCTTTTGATATCAGATAGTGGGCCAGGCCGTACAAAGCAAGCACAAAGGCCAGAAGCACGCTAAACGCTGTGCCTATACCGACATCGGATACCCCGAGGAAGCCATAACGAAAAGCATTGACCATGTAGACGATAGGGTTGAGTTTGGACACCCACTGCCAGAATTCAGGCAACAGATTGAGGGAATAAAATACCCCGCCTAAGTAGGTCAAAGGCGTCAGTACGAAAGTGGGAATAATGCTGATATCATCAAAGGTTTTGGCAAACACCGCGTTGATCAGCCCCCCCAGAGAGAAAACGATGGAGGTCATGATGACAGTGGCAATAATCACCCCCAGGTGCGCTATCTGCAAATCGACAAACAGCAGTGACACAGCCGTCACTATCACCCCGACACCCAGTCCGCGCAGTACACCACCGCCAATATAGCCGGCGATAATGACAAAGTTGGGCACAGGCGCAACCAGCAATTCTTCAATATTGTGCTGAAACTTGGCACTAAAGAAAGAAGACGCCACATTTGAATATGAGTTAGTGATCACTGACATCATGATCAAACCGGGCACTATGTATTCCATATAGGTAAAACCGCCCATCTCACCGATCCGACTGCCGATCAGGCTACCGAAAATGATGAAGTATAACGTCATGGTGATGGCTGGCGGCACCAGTGTCTGTACCCAGATACGGGCAAAACGGTTCACTTCTTTACTGATTAAACTTTGAAAAGCAATCCAATACTGGTATCTCATGCAGACTGCTCTCCTTGGCTCTGAGCTACAAGCGTCACGAACAACTCCTCAAGACGGTTGGCTTTATTACGCATAGACAGTACCTCTATCCCCTGAGCACTCAGCTGGCTGAATACAGAGTTCAGACCTGTTCCCTTGTGAATGTCGATTTCCAGCGTGTGGTTATCCGGCATTTTCCATGCCACACCATCAAGTTCAGGTTTACTGCCATTGAGGACAACATCAAGAATGAAGGTTTCCACCTCCAGCTTGGCCAGCAGAGATTTCATGCTGGTGTGTTCAATCAGCTCACCATGATTAATGATGCCGATATTACGGCACAGCATTTCGGCTTCTTCCAGGTAATGCGTAGTCAGAATGATAGTGACGCCCTGGCGGTTAATTTCTCGTAAAAAAGCCCACATCGAACGGCGCAGCTCGATATCCACCCCTGCAGTCGGTTCATCGAGAATTAACAGCCTGGGTTCGTGCATCAGGGCACGGGCAATCATCAGGCGCCGCTTCATACCGCCAGATAAACTACGGGCACGCTCATTGCGCTTGTTCCACAAATCCAGTTGTGTCAGGTACTTCTTTGCCCGCTCTTTGGCCAGCGCCTTGGGGACGCCATAAAAACCGGCCTGATTAATCACTATCTGCTCGACAGTCTCGAACTGATTGAAGTTAAACTCCTGCGGCACCAGACCGAGCTGATTTTTCGCTTCAACCAACTGCTTGTCGATGTCATAGCCAAACACTTTCACCTGACCGGAGGTTTTATTGACCAGGGAGCTGATCACACCAATCGTGGTCGATTTACCGGCCCCATTAGGCCCCAGCAGAGCGAAAAAGTCCCCTTCTTCGACTGTCAGGCTCATATCCTTAAGGGCCTGCACCCCTGGATAAGCCTTGTTTAAATCAGTAATTTCTAATGCATTCATACAATACGCTTTTTTATTTGGTATAAAGAGTAAAAAAATCAACAAATCGGATTTGCAAGCCGCCTCGCAAGTGTATAGTAATGACCTGTTTATCTTTGGCTTTGCAAGCGCATCATAGCAGCCATAGCCTGACCAAAGATAAACAACCCAATGTAGCAAACTAAGGTGTTGTCATGGCAGAAATTAAACAGCTATTTGCAAATAACTTTTCCTGGTCGGAAAAGATTAAAGCAGAAAACCCGGAATTCTTTTCACATCTAGCGAAAGCACAGCACCCAGAATATCTCTGGATCGGCTGCTCCGACAGCCGGGTTCCGGCAGAACGCCTGACTGGCCTGGACTCTGGCGAGCTTTTCGTGCACCGAAACGTGGCTAACCAGGTCATCCATACTGATCTGAACTGCCTGTCAGTGGTGCAGTATGCTGTCGATGTGCTCAAGGTCAAACACATCATTATCTGCGGCCACTATGGTTGCGGCGGTGTGGCAGCCTCCATTGATAATCCGCCCTTAGGGCTCATCAATAACTGGCTGCTTCATATTCGCGATCTGTACCTTAAGCACCGCAGCGATCTGGGGACTCTGCCCCGTGAGGCCTGGGCCGATAAGCTATGTGAAATCAACGTGGCTTCGCAAGTATACAACCTGGGCAACTCAACCATCATGCAACAAGCCTGGGAACGCGGCCAGAAAGTTAAAATTCATGGCTGGGTGTACGGTATTGGTGACGGCAAACTGACGGATTTGGGCGTTACCGCCACCAGCCGGGAGTCTCTGGAAGTTTCCTACCAAAGTGCAATGGCAACGATTTTGCCCAAAGAATAACCCATAAAGTAAAAGCGACCATCTGGTCGCTTTTACTTGCATCACGCAGCTAAAAACCGAGAGTTATCAGTCTTCCAGCGGAATCACTTTTCCGATGAATCGAAGATGGCGGTATTTCTGCGCATAATCTATGCCGACACCGACCACAAACTCATCGGGAATTTCAAAACCAATCCACTCGGCATCCACGGCGACTTCACGGCGCTCAGGCTTGTCCAGCAAAGTACAGATACGGATGGAATTCGGATTACGCAGGGCCAGTATTTCCCGGACTTTATTCAGCGTGTTGCCGGTATCAATAATATCTTCAACCAGCAGCACGTCTTTGCCTTCGATTTCATCATCCAGATCTTTCAGAATACGGACATCACGGCTGCTTTCCATCGCGTTTCCGTAACTGGAAGCCGTCATAAAATCCACTTCGTGCGGCAGATCAACCGCACGGGCCAGGTCAGCCATAAAGACAAAGGAACCTCGCAGCAATCCCACCATGACAAGGTTTTCTGAGCCTTGATAATAGGCGGTGATCTGCTCTCCGAGCTCTTTAATCCTTGCCTGAACATCCTGCTCAGAAATCATGACTTCAATGGTATGCTTCATTTATCTCTCCATATGCGCATTTGGCATGCACATGGGTCTCAGTGATTACTAAAAAGCTATTCTACCATCCTTGAACAAGAAAAGTTATTGCTTCAATTATTCGAGCCATATGACACAACGGGTATAAATCAGATTGAACCAAATCCATTGCTGAGGTAGAGTTATTAAGCAAAGTGCATATAAATCGATTGGCTAGGGAATTTGTAGCATGGACACCATAGTTAAAAAAACGAGGACGCGTCTCTCACCTGAGAAACGAAAACAACAACTTCTCAAGTGTGCGCTGGAAGTGTTTGCCCGCCGAGGTATCGGACGAGCAGGACATGCCGACATTGCTGATATGGCTAATGTCTCAGTGGCAACGGTTTTCAATTATTTTCCTACCCGTGAGGCACTTGTTGAGCAAGTTCTGTCACAGGTGGAAAGAAATTTTAATGAACTGCTGAATCTGTGCCTGGGAGAAGAGCACGATACCCTTCATAGTCACCTGAGCTGCATCACAGGCTATATGATTGATGCGGTTATCGAACAGCAGGACTGGTTAAAGGTATGGTTTGAATGGAGTACTTCTGTCAGGACTGAAACCTGGCCGCAGTTTCTTGATGCAAACCGTCCGAACCTGAAACAACTGACCAATATCTTTGAGCAGGGTAAACAGGATGGTCAGCTAAGTACGGAGATCACCTCTTATGATCTGACCTGGCTGCTTCATGGTTTATGTTACGTGCTGTATTTACGCGCCAACATTGAGCCAGATAAAAACAGCATGCAAACACAGGCCGACGCTTACATCAGCCTAATGTTCCCGCAGGTATAACTGCTGCCGTTAACTGGCAGCAGCAAGTACTCTGGGCTGGTACAAGTCCAACTCTACGGATACGCGTTGACCAGTTTGCAGGATCATGGGGGTATTCACTATCAAGTGGTGCCCCTCGTAGTCTACCGTATAGCGGCAGCTGTCGCCCATGAACTGCTGTTCCAGAATAATCCCATCACCGTCTTCGGTCGGTGCCAGCTTTAGGTTCTGTGGCCTGACAAGCCACTCAACATGCCTGCCTTCGCCAAATGTGACGGCTTTTGCCAGATCAACACAGCCAAAGGGTGTCAGTAAGCCATCCTGCCCGATAGTGGCCGGCAAATAAGACCCCGCCCCCAGAAAATCAGCGACAAAACGGCTACAAGGTTGATAGTAAAGCTCCGCTGCGGTACCAAACTGTTCTATCACGCCATTGTGCATCACTGCCAGCTTGTCCGCGAAAGCAAAGGCTTCCTCCCGGCTATGAGTCACAAAGATAGCCGTTACCCCCTGCGCCTTGAAGATTCGTCGTATTTCCCGAATCAGCCCATGGCGAACCTGAGTGTCGATATTCGAAAACGGTTCATCCAGCAATATCAGATCAGGCTCGCAAGCCAGAGCCCGCGCAATCGCAACACGCTGTTGCTGACCGCCAGATAGCTGGTGCGGATAACGCTGGCCAAGGTTTTCCAGCCTGACCAGCGACAGCATTTCTTCCACTTTGGTCTGCGCATTGTTTTTTTCCCAGTCTCGCAGGCCAAAGGCTATATTTTCCGCCACAGTCAGATGGGGGAACAGCGCATAATCCTGGAAGATCATCCCTATATTGCGATTCTCCGGCGGCACCCAGCTCACTTTATCCACCACAGTACGGCCATTAATCCGCAACTCACCCTGCTCTTGCGGTAATAAGCCGGCAATGGCTTTAAGCAGGGTTGTTTTCCCGCAGCCGCTAGCTCCTAACAAACAGATGATTTCATTGTCTTCCACCACCAGAGACAGATTTTCCAGTACAGCATGACCGTTATAACGACAGGTCAGATTATGGACAGATAACGCATGACTCATCAGTGTGATTGCTCCAATGAACGGTTTACAACAACCAAAGGCACCAAGCCGACAAGCACCAGCAGAATGGCTGGCATTGCGGCCAGCTCCAGCTGCTCATCAGAGGCATAGTTGAAGACATAGGTTGCCAGAGTTTCAAAGTTAAATGGCCGCAGTAACAGCGCGGCGTTCAGCTCCTTCATTGACTCGATGAAGACCAGCAGACCCGCTATCAGGCAGCCCCGCCGGATGAGCGGCAAATGTACACGCCTCAGCATAGACATGGGCGCGCACCCCATGGTCTTGGCAGCCATGTCCAGTGACGGAGGTATTTTGGCCAGGCTGCTTTCAATACTGCCAACGGCTACTGCACCAAAACGCACCACAAAGGCAAAAATCATCGCAAACACAGAGCCGGAGAAAAAGAGTCCGGGCCGTCCCCATCCCATGAACTGAGTGAAGTCATTAAGCCAGTGATCGGCTGTGGTCAGTGGGATCATCACGCCGATTGCCAGCACAGTACCCGGCACGGCATAGCCCATCACACTTAAACGCATCGGCGCGATACTGGTACGGCGGCCATCCAGACGATGATAAAAATTAACCAGCAGTGCGACAGCAACAGCCAGTAAAGCAGCACTCACAGCAACCATCAGGCTGTTCATGCTGAACTGTCTGAACTCAGAGTTCCAGCTCTGGGCAAAATACTGCCAGGCATAATAGAGCAGCTGCAGCAGCGGCAGGATGAAAGCCAGTCCAATCAGCCCCCAACACCAGCTCAGTGCCAGCACCTTCTTCCAGCCGGACAAACGGTAACGGACATCTTCATTCGGCTCACTGTGCTGCTGAAACAGTTTTTGCCGGCGACGACTGAATCGCTCTGCGCTGATCAGCAAAAAAATAGCCAGCAGCATCATGGCTGAAATTTTTGCCGCCGCGTTAAGATTGGAATAGCCCAGCCAGGTGTCGTATACCGCTGTTGTCAGCGAATGGACGGCAAAGTAACTGACAGTGCCGAAATCGCCCAGGGTTTCCATAGCAATCAAAGACAGGCCGACGGCAATGGAAGGCCGAGCCAGAGGCAAAGAAATGCGCCGGAAGCTTTCCAGCGGCGAACAGCGCAGCAAACGCGCAGATTGCAGTAAACTGGCACTCTGCTCCATAAAAGCCGTGCGGGCCAGCAGGTAGATATAAGGATATAGCACCAAAGCCAGTACCAGACACGCACCGCCTAAGGTTCGGATATCCGGAAACCAGTAATCCTGATAACTCTGCCAGCCAAACCAATCGCGCAGCAGAATTTGTACCGGTCCGGCATAGTCGAACCAGTCAGTGTAGATGTAGCCTATGATGTAACCCGGCATCGCCAGTGGCAGTACTAAGGCCCATTGCAGCCACTTTTCACCGGGCAGCCGGCACATGGCCATAAACCAGGCGGCGGGCAAGCCAAACAAAGCCGCCAGTAACGCGGTGCCGGTGACCAGCACCAGTGTATTGAGGGTATAGGTCCCCATCACTGTGCTCATCAGGTGCGCAAACACCTGATCCGATTCCCCCAGTGCCGTATAGAAAATGGCTAAAATGGGTAAAACCAGTAAAACACCAAACGTCCAGCCGCTGGTTTTCCAAATAGGGTATCTGTCTTTCATTGCCGACAACTTAGTATCCTTGAGCTGACACGAGAGAAGCCTTGCCCAACGAAGGGGCAACACATGCGTCCAAGCGGTTCGCGAAAAAAAACGCCCCCAAAGATACCAGACAATCGATAAAAAGGGGCCTACCGACCCCTGTTTTTCTTCTACTTACAGATCAAACTGTACTTCATCGAGCAATTTGGTTGCTGCATTGTGATAATCGGCGATCTTTTCCAGAGGCAGAGTATCAGCACTGAAATCTCCCCAGGACGCCACCAGCTCAGAGCGCTCGACACCCGCTTTAACCGGGTATTCAAAGTTCACATCAGCGTACATGTGCTGAGCTTTGTCTGATGTCAGGAATTCCATCAGTTTCTGAGCATTGGCTTTATTAGGCGCATGCTTAGCCATCGCCATACCACTGATATTGACATGGGTACCGTTAGCCTGCTGACCCGGGAAATTGATGTAAACCGCTTCTGCCCACGCTTTCTGGTTTTCATCGCTTAACATTTTACCCAGATAGTAACTATTGCCGATTGCCAGATCACACAGGCCTTCTTTAACCGCTTTCACCTGGCCTCGGTCGTTACCCTGAGGTTTGCGAGCCAGGTTCGCTTTTACCCCTTCAAGCCAGGTTTTGGTTTCTGCTTCCCCGTAATGCGCAATCATCGAAGAAACCAGAGAAATATTGTAAGGGTGCTTACCTGAACGGGTGCAGATTTTGCCTTTCCACTCAGGTTTCGCCAGATCCAGATAATCAAAACTCGCTGGCAGACGGCCGACACGCTCCCTGGACGAGTACACACTGCGGGTACGTAACGTCAAGCCAAACCACTCATCGTCAGAGTCGCGGTACTGAGCCGGGACATTCTTGTCGATCACTTCACTGTCAACGGCCTGAACCAGGCCTTTATCACTCAATTCTGCCAGACGGCTGATGTCAACGGTCAGAATCACATCGGCCGGGCTGTATTCGCCTTCCTGAGCCAGTTTTTCAGCAATGCCATCTTTGGCAAATTTTACGTTGACCTTAATGCCAGTTTCATCTGTGAATTCTTTCAGCATCGGCTCAATTAAAAACGACTGGCGCAGAGAGTAGACGTTGACTTCTTCGGCAGCCAGAACCATTTGAGGTGCCGACAACCCCAGTAATACAGCAGAAGCTAACAGTTTTTTCATTGAGCATTCCCTTAATACAAAAATGAATGATAACGTTTATCAGTATCGCTCAATTATACTGTAGCTGCTTCAGTCAACAATGTGTTGAAACAAATGAACACAAAAAAACGCTGCCTGCTGGCAGCGTTTTTGATAATTATGTGAATTAGCTCAACTTTAAAGCAATTACTTCACGCTGACAAACTCAGGGTAAGCATCTATGCCACAGTCGTGTAAATCCATACCGGCCATTTCTTCCTCTTCGCTGACACGGATCCCCATGGTAGCTTTCAGGATGGCCCATACGGCCAGACTCGCACCAAATACCCAGGCGAAGATAACAACCGCACCCAGTAACTGAGCACCAAAGCTGGCACCTGTGTTGCTGAACGGTACCACCATCAGGCCGAAGAAACCGCACACGCCGTGCACTGAAATCGCACCGACAGGATCATCGATTTTCAGCTTGTCCAGACCGATGATACTAAAGACAACCAGTGCACCGGCAATCACACCGATAATAACCGCTGACATAGGTGATGGAGACAGCGGATCAGCGGTGATCGCCACCAGGCCCGCCAGTGCACCATTGAGAATCATGGTCAAATCAGCTTTACCCCAGGTGGTTTTACACACTGCCAGTGCGGCGATAGCACCTGCAGCCGCTGCTGCATTGGTGTTGAGGAAGATTTTACCCACAGCCGTCGCATTCTCGAAGTCGGAAATCATCAGTTGCGAACCGCCGTTGAAACCGAACCAGCCAAACCACAGGATAAAAGTACCCAGGGTCGCCAGCGGCATGTTTGAACCGGGAATTGGCAGGATTTCTCCATTTTTGCCGTATTTGCCTTTACGGGCTCCCAGCAGCAACACACCAGCCAGTGCCGCAGACGCACCCGCCATATGCACAATTCCTGAGCCGGCAAAGTCACTAAAGCCAGCAGCTGACAGGAAGCCGCCGCCCCAAGTCCAGTAGCCTTCAACCGGGTAGATAACAGCTGTCAGAACGACTGAGAATACCAGGAATGCCCACAACTTCATGCGTTCGGCCACAGCCCCTGAGACCACAGACATGGCTGTCGCGACAAAGACCACCTGGAAGAAGAAGTCAGATTCCAGCGAGTGGTCAGCCCCTTCCGCCTGAGTACCGAATAAGGTACCAAATGAAGGTAGCCAGCCACCTTCGCCGTTATCCACATACATGATGTTATAACCCACAATCAGGTACATGGTGCAGGCAATGGCGTACAGACAAAAGTTTTTAGTTAAAATTTCTGTGGTGTTTTTTGAGCGCACCAGACCGGCTTCCAGCATGGCAAAACCCGCTGCCATCCACATGACCAGGGCGCCTGAGATCAGGAAAAAGAATGTGTCGAGCGCGTAACGCAGCTCTGTCACCGTTGTTGATAATTCCATGGTTGTCGTCCTCTTATCACATCTCGTTGTTATAATGCTTCTGCGTCTGTCTCACCGGTACGGATACGTACCGCATGGTCCAGATCGTAAACAAAAATCTTACCGTCACCGATTTTGCCGGTGTGTGCTGCCTTGGTAATCGCCTCAAGAATGATTTCCAGGTTCTCCGCCTGAGTGGCAATTTCCAGCTTGACCTTAGGCAGAAAATCAACCTGGTATTCCGCACCGCGGTACAGTTCAGTGTGCCCTTTCTGACGGCCAAATCCCTTGACCTCAGAAACGGTCATCCCCTCAACCCCAACGTCCGCCAGCGCTTCACGCACATCATCCAACTTAAAAGGTTTGATTATTGCATTGATGAGTTTCATTAACCTTGCTCCTTAAACCTGTGCATCCCTAACATACACAGATTAATAAACAAGCTTCGTGCCAACTTTAAAAAGCCTTAATAAACATTAACTTAATTAATAAACATAAAAATTGCACAAAAAAACCGCACCATAGTGGTGCGGTTAATTCCCCGAAAAGAAGCAAAGCAGGAATTTACACTGAATCTGACGCCTATCGTCCGCGAGTGAATGCACGCCAAGCATGCAAGACTTGCTCAAGATCCTCAAATCCACACAAGGAAACCGCTTCATCGTCATAATGGCTCATGTCTTCATCAAGCTGCTCTTCATCTTGAAAAAACAAATAATTAGCCTGAACAATGGCTTCGTTATCCTCCAGGATCAGTGTCATTTCTTCCCCGCTTAACCGCCACTCGCTCGTCGTACCCTTTAATGCACCAAGTTGATTCAGGATCAAGGCTATCTTTGCCTCATCAGCCTGCACTTCTTCCACCAGCCAGCGGCCAAGCGCTTCATGTCCCATAGAAAAAACCACATGATAGCTGCCATCCAGCATGTTTTTCTTAAATTCGTAGTCCATACCTGCCCTTTATTATTGTGATTAGTGATTGGTGTCTGCCGTCAGGCGCCATCTTACTTAACTATTG
Organism: Photobacterium sp. 2_MG-2023; assembly: GCF_030547675.1. Taxonomy (NCBI): domain Bacteria; kingdom Pseudomonadati; phylum Pseudomonadota; class Gammaproteobacteria; order Vibrionales; family Vibrionaceae; genus Photobacterium; species Photobacterium sp. 2_MG-2023. The sequence continues at coordinate 97,295 of NZ_JAUOQQ010000012.1, read as the reverse complement.
TCCGCATACTGCATTCAGTGAAGGAAGACGGAATAATTCCGCCGCGCACCTTGTCAGGAACCCGGTAAAAATGCAACCTGAAGCCGCTATGAACTGCCTATAAGGCGTGTGTGGGAAGTCTCACAACCTTGCCGAGCCACAGGCTTAGAAGGCACACGGCGAAACGTAGCGCAACACAAAAGACATAAGGATAAAAAGATAAAAAAAAGACAGGGAGCCACTGGCTCCCTGTCTTATTCACGAGTATCTATTCTGGTCGGGTATGATTACACCGCAGCCTGGATAATCACTTCATCCGCACGCTTAGTGTACTGACCCATACGGTGGAAGTTCAGATAACGGTAAGTATCTGCTGCCGTTGCATTAATCTGCTTGGCGTACTCCATGTACTCTTCCACAGTCGGGATACGACCCAGGATAGCACCCACCGCTGCCAGCTCAGCTGAAGAAAGGTACACATTGGCACCTGTCCCCAGACGGTTCGGGAAGTTACGGGTAGAGGTCGACATCACAGTTGCTTTATCAGCCACACGCGCCTGGTTACCCATACACAGCGAACATCCCGGCGTTTCAATACGAACACCGGCACGACCGAAGATACCGTAATAACCTTCCTCAGTCAGTTGATCACGGTCCATCTTAGTGGGTGGTGCCACCCACAAACGCGTGTTCAGCTGGCCACCAAATTTATCCAGCAGCTTACCGGCGGCACGGAAATGGCCGATGTTAGTCATACAGGAACCGATGAAGACCTCGTCGATTTCCGTACCCTGCACATCAGACAGCAGGCGTGCATCGTCCGGATCGTTAGGCGCACACAGAATTGGCTCTTTGATCTCAGCCAGATCGATTTCGATCACGTGAGCATATTCGGCGTCTTTGTCTGCTTCCATCAGAGACGGATTATCCAGCCATTCCTGCATCGCAGTAATACGGCGTTCAATAGTACGACGATCACCATAACCTTCGGCGATCATCCACTTCAGCATCACAATGTTGGATTCCAGATACTCAGCCACAGACTCCTGCGACAGTTTTACTGTACAACCCGCCGCACTGCGCTCCGCCGAGGCATCAGACAGCTCAAAAGCCTGCTCAACCGTCAGGTGCTCAACACCTTCAATTTCCAGCACGCGGCCGGAGAATTCGTTGATCTTACCGGCTTTCTCTACGGTCAGCAGACCATGTTTGATACCGTAGTAAGGGATGGCATGCACCAGATCACGCAGCGTGATACCTTCTTGCATTTCGCCCTTAAAGCGCACCAGGATAGACTCTGGCATATCCAGCGGCATCACACCGGTTGCCGCAGCGAACGCCACCAGACCAGAACCGGCCGGGAACGAAATTCCCAGAGGGAAACGGGTGTGCGAGTCACCGCCGGTACCGACAGTATCAGGCAGCAGCATGCGGTTCAGCCAGGAGTGGATCACACCGTCGCCAGGACGCAGCGAGACACCGCCACGGTTCATGATGAAGTCAGGCAGCGTATGGTGGGTGTTGACATCAACTGGCTTAGGATAAGCCGAGGTGTGACAGAATGACTGCATGGTCAGCTCAGCAGAGAAGCCCAGGCAGGCCAAGTCTTTCAGCTCATCACGGGTCATAGGACCTGTGGTGTCCTGAGAGCCCACTGTGGTCATCTTAGGCTCACAGTAGGTGCCCGGACGGATACCTTCAACGCCACAGGCTTTACCAACCATTTTCTGAGCCAGGGTAAACCCTTTACCAGAATCTGCCACTGGCTGCGGGCGACGGAATACCGTCGACGCTTCCAGGCCCAGACACTCACGGGCACGGTCAGTCAGACCACGGCCGATGATCAGCGGAATACGGCCGCCGGCACGCACTTCATCAATCAGCACGTCGGTTTTCAGCGAGAAGGTAGAGACCACTTCATCACTGCCGTGACGACGCACTTCACCTTTGAATGGGTAAACGTCGATCACATCACCCATGTTCAGCGCCGTCACATCCACTTCAATCGGCAGTGCACCGGCATCTTCCATAGTATTAAAGAAGATAGGCGCAATCTTACCGCCCAGCACATAACCGCCAGCGCGCTTATTGGGGACATTCGGAATATCATCGCCCATGAACCAGAGTACGGAGTTAGTCGCCGATTTACGGGATGAACCCGTACCGACCACATCACCGACGTAAACCAGCTGATGCCCTTTCTCTTTCAGGGCTTCAATTTGTTTCACCGGGCCAACTGAACCGGCTTGATCCGGTTCAATGCCGTCACGTTCATTTTTCAGCATCGCCAGCGCGTGCAGAGGAATATCCGGACGAGACCAGGCATCAGGCGCCGGCGACAGGTCATCGGTATTGGTTTCACCGGTGACTTTAAAAACAGTCAGGGTAATTTTTTCAGCCAGTTCAGGCTTAGACAGGAACCACTCGGCATCCGCCCAGGATTGCAGCACTTGCTTGGCGAATTCATTGCCGGCTTTTGCTTTTTCTTCGACATCATAGAAAGCATCGAACATCAGCAGCGTATGAGACAGGGCTTTCACCGCAATCTGTGCCAGTTCGGCATTGTCTAACAGGCTGATCAGGGGCTCAATGTTATAACCACCTTGCATGGTGCCCAGCAGTTCAGCCGCTTTTTCTTTGCTGACAATGGGAGAAGTCGCTTCACCTGTGGTAATCGCGGCCAGAAAGCCCGCTTTCACGTATGCAGCTTCATCAACACCTGGCGGGATGCGGTTTTCCAGCAGGTCGACCAGGAAGGCTTCTTCGCCTGCAGGTGGATTTTTCAGAAGTTCAACCAGAGCAGCAGTTTGCTCGGCATCCAGAGGCTTAGGGACAATCCCTTCAGCAGCACGCTCTTCGACGTGTTTACGGTAGGCTTCAAGCACGACATATTCCTCATTTTTCGGTTTAGCCAACCGGCTAAACATCCTTGGAAGTGATTGCCCTCTCCGGTTATCACGCACGCATTATGCTTGACTTGATTCAGACCTTTTTGACGTGCAGGAGAGACCAAAACCGGTTACGGAGCATACCATTTTTAACTAAACATTAAAATCAGGCGGACTTTTACAACATTCACAAAACAGGAAAAATCCCAGTATTACAGGGCTCCTCCAAAAAACAGATAGAAAGAACTTAAATCTTCTTCCGTCCTGCCATAAGCCAGAATGAATGGCCCAAATGGCGTAGTAATACCAGTGAATATGCTACCTGCATAGTATCCCGGTATTTCTGAGACAGAAAGATTGGGATTATTGAACACGCCGCCCCATTCGACAGAGCCCCCCAGATACACCGCTGAGTTAAACAGGCCAAAGTCGTTATCCAGCAGATGGTATCGGTACACCAGGGCAGAAAATACTTTATTGTTACCCGACAAACTGTTTTTCGGTATGCCGGATAGATTCAGGAAACCACCCAGCTCTTTGGGATCTAGCCGTAAATCCTCATCGGAATGCACGTTGCCGTATTCCGCCTTGCCCATCAAGGTATGGCGGCCAAAAGTGTACGCTCCCTTCCAGCCCAAATCGAAATGCAAAGATGTGTCTGCACTGTGCTCACCCTGAAAACGCACACTGTCATCCGAAGAGGCAATCTCGGCGAGAAAAAAGTGGCCGTTGTTCGGCAGGGTGAAATCGTCCAGGGTATCAAGGTTGTACCTCAGATAAAGACGCCGGCTGCTGCGATCCTGATCGCCCAAATTCAGAATACCGGGAAATTGTGTCTCTCCGTTGCCAAACAGATAACCCAGCCTGAACTCTTGCCAAAGGGCAGGCTGCCACCCCAGTGAGCTGTCGATACTCACATCAATGAAGCGCGCAGCGAGAAAATCATCAATGTTCTTCAGGCTCGGTTCTTCCCCCGAAACAGCGACATGGGTATTGGTTACATCGTAGTCGATACCCATCACGGCGAACCATTCCTGATCGCTGGTAAAAGGCACATACAGTTCACTGGCGATACGCTTATCAGAGCCATATTCGAGCTCGTTGCGCCATTCAGCCCCTTTCTCTGACAGACCGGTCGCCGTTAACCCCAACCCAATGGAGAAGTCGGTATTATTGGCAAAATCATCTTCTAAGGCGAAGCGCATGTCGATAAAGTTGGGCCCCCAGCTCTTGGCCTTCACTTCAAAGATCAATATATGGCGATTGCCTAAACGCTCAAACCTGTAATCTACCCGTTCAAACCTGTCCAGCGCATACAGATCGCGCACACTTTGCTCCAGCTGCTCGGTATTTACCTTCATGCCGGGTTTCAGTTGCAGCCGCTCTAACAAGACTTCATCGGCATAAGGACTGTTGTTGAGCAATTCAATTTCGTCGATCCGGCCTTCTTCCAAAAATTCCAGCTCGCGCCGGGCAGTCTGTTTGTAATCAATATATGTCTGATAAATACTGGCGTTGCCGAGTTCTGACAGCTGGAAGCGCACAGCCTGAACACTGTGATAACCGCTGTCAAAGGCTTCCGGCATGCGGTGAAAGTCTGTGGTGCTGATGCCCCTGACATCAGGACGCAGCAACAGGTCGGTATCGGACAACTGTGCTTCCTGCCGGGCAGAATTATCCCGCACCATAAAATCGGTCAGCTGATCCATGACCACCAGGTAGTCGCTCAGCTCATCGGCAGTTTTGAAATCGTTACTGATATCAACCGCGATCACCAGATCGGCGCCCATCTCCTTCACCACAGAGATGGGCAGATTATTAGTGATGCCGCCATCCACCAGCAATTTACCTTCCAGCATCACAGGCGGCAGCAAACCGGGAACAGACATACTCGCCTGCATCGCCTCAGCCAGATCGCCACCGGACAACACAACGGGTTTAAGATTTTCAATATCAGTGGCAACCGCACGGTATGGTACAGGCAAGGCATCAAAGCTGGCCATCCAGGGCAAATTGCCGGATGTGGTACGCAGTATCTCGCCCATGGTTTGTCCCTGTACAAACCCTTTCGGCACTTTGATCTCCCAGAATTTAAACCCCAGATCCATGACTATCTGGAACCTGTCCTCTTGCTGCTTTTCACGAACCCGCCGCTCACTGCGCTGCACCCTGTCTTCATAACCCGACTCCCAGTCCACGGTATTGAGGATGGCTTCAACCTCATCGGCGCTCATTCCCGATGCATACAAGCCCCCGACATAAGCGCCCATGCTGGTCCCCACAATGTAATCCACCGGGATCTGCAGCTCTTCCAGCGCCTTCAGCACCCCGACATGGGCCGCCCCTTTGGCACCGCCACCGCCGAGGACAAGTCCGACCTTCAGGCGATCAGCATTTTTTTGCTCCGCTTTCACTAAAGCTGAAGTAAATACGGCCGATATCACAATAAATAATGCAAAAAAACGAAACATCCCTTTAAAAACACCATGTTGATCACTGAGCCGATGTGGGTGACACCGGCTAAAAAAAACAATTAATTCGCACACTTATACCGCAGAAATCCCGGTAGCAACAGAGAATTGATGCATGAACCTCAAGCAGCTTTCCATCAGGCAAAAACTTACACTGGCAATGAGCATAGCCGTCATTGCCTCAAGCGCATTAGTCAGTTACCTCAGTCTCAGCACCTCGCAGGACATTATTCAGTCGCGACTGCTCAGCAATGAACTGCCTACCCGGCTGGCCCAGTTCAGCGGACAAGTGGAATCAGAAGTCAGGCTGCTGCAAAACGCCACTGAACAGCTGGCAAACAATACGGCCATGCTAAACCTGCTGGCGCAGCCTGTCAGCGCCGCCGACGAACAGCAGCTTATTGACCAGCTCAACAGCCTCAAGCGCCAGTATGGTCTGAACGATGCCTCTATTGCCAACCGGGAAACCGGGGATTACTGGAACCAGAACGGATTCCTGCGCCGCCTGAATCGTACTCAGGATAGCTGGTTCTACAACTTCCGTGATAGCAACAAGTCAAGAATGACCCAGGTGTTCAGGGAAGCGAACGGTGAGCTGAAACTTTTTGTCAATTACCAGCAGCTGAACGGCACAGGAATGTCCGGCTTTTCCCGCTCATTCAATGATATGGCTAATCTGCTCTCGCAGTTCAAACTGGAGCAAACCGGCTTTGTGGTACTGACGGATGCACGCGGCGTGGTGCAGCTTGATCCGAACAACCGCAACCCGGAAAAAACGCCTTTTACCGATCGCTTTGGTTCCGACAGCCGGGTGTTACTGGAAAAGAGCCCTTTCAATCTGTTTACCGCCCATTACCAGGGTCAGAAGCTGCTGCTGGCTTCCAGCTATATTCCGGCGATGGACTGGTTTGTGATTGCTCAGGTGCCTGAACAAGAAGTGTTTGCCCAGTTAAATGAGACCCGCAATTATGTGATGCTTCTGGCTGTCCTGACCACCCTGGCATTTATTGGCCTGGCGGTATACCTGAGCCAGACCATCACCCGGCCGATCCGCCAGGCCGCTGATACCTTCCGCGAACTGGGCGAAGGTGATGGCGATCTGAGCCGACGCATTCCTGTGTCAGGTAAAGACGAAATTGCTGAACTGGCCAATGGTTTCAATGCCTTTGCCAGCAAGATCCATGCACTGGTTGTCGACGTCGCTGCCACGGGCACAGAGCTCCGTGAGGCCGCCGAGCAAGTCTCTGCTCAGGCACAAGCCACACTGGATCACAGCCAGAATCAGCGTGATCGTACCCTGCAGGTGGTCACAGCCATTAATCAGATGGGCGCCACCGTCAATGAAATTGCCGGTAATGCGGCTTATGCGGCGGAATCCGCTTCGCAGGCCACCTCGGCCACCAGCAATGGTCAGCAAGTGGTCCAGAGCGCCCAGGACAGCATTGAACAGTTGGCCGGCGATATGCACAACATGGCAAAAGTGGTCACGACACTGGCAGATAATACCGTCGCCATTGGCGGTATTCTGGAAGTGATTCGCGGCGTCTCCGAGCAGACCAACCTGCTGGCACTCAATGCCGCGATTGAAGCTGCGCGGGCCGGCGAACAAGGACGGGGCTTTGCCGTGGTCGCCGACGAGGTACGTAACCTGGCCAGCCGCACTGCGGCCTCAACCGATGAAATCCAGACCATGATTAACCGCCTGCAGCAGGAAGCGCAACACGCCGTCCAGGCGATGCAGAACAGCCAGCAATTAACCGAAGCCGGCACCCAGGCCGCTGATGATGCCACCAAAGCACTGCTGCTCATCAACGATCAGATCCTGCAGATTTCCGATCTAAACACCCAGGTCGCCACCGCAACCGAGGAGCAGTCCACCGTTGTGTCTGATATCAACATCAATATCGAAGATATCAACGAGAATACCCAGCGTACCTCAGACACGGCGAATGAGATGGTCACGTCCAGTCAGAATCTGCACGCTTTGTCGCTCCGTCTGGAGCGTATGGTCAGCAGCTTTAAACAGTAATCAGATCTGCATGCCTTCAAGCGCCGTGTCCAGAACACTCCCTTCTCACCTCCCCCTCTACGAGGGGGAGAAACAAAAACAGCGAGCCTGAATTCCTTTTCCTGGCGTTTCCCTCTACGAGGAGGGAGGAACCGAATGCCATTACTCTGGTTCGAAACGTAAAAAAGCGCCTCAAGGGCGCTTTTTTCATGCAGTCAGAAAAGGTAAAAAATTACTTTTTCTTCTTCGCTTTGGCGTTTGGCAGGTCAGTGATCGAACCTTCGAACACTTCCGCAGCCAGACCCACAGACTCGTGCAGAGTCGGGTGAGCATGGATAGTCAGTGCGATGTCTTCGGCATCACAGCCCATCTCGATTGCCAGACCGATTTCGCCCAGCAGTTCACCGCCGTTAGTACCTACGATAGCACCACCGATAACACGGTTAGTGTCTTTGTCGAAGATCATCTTGGTCATGCCGTCAGCACAGTCAGACGCGATCGCACGGCCAGAAGCGGCCCATGGGAAAGTAGCAACTTCGTAGTTGATGCCTTCTGCTTTCGCTTCTTTCTCTGTCTTACCCACCCAGGCAACTTCAGGCTCAGTATAAGCAATTGAAGGAATCACTTTCGGGTCGAAGTAATGCTTCTTACCGGCAATCACTTCTGCCGCTACGTGACCTTCGTGCACACCTTTGTGTGCCAGCATTGGCTGACCCACCACATCGCCAATCGCGAAGATGTGTGGCACGTTGGTACGCATTTGCTTGTCGGTGTTGATGAAACCACGCTCATCAACCGCCACGCCCGCTTTCTCAGCGTCGATCAGCTTACCGTTTGGTGTACGGCCGATCGCCACCAGAACCGCGTCGTAACGAACAGGCTCAGCCGGTGCTTTCTTGCCTTCCATTGACACGTAAATGCCGTCTTCCTTCGCTTCAACCGCAGTCACTTTGGTCTCCAGCATCAGGTTGAACTTCTTGCTGATACGCTTGGTGAAGACTTTGATGATGTCTTTGTCTGCCGCAGGGATCACCTGATCAAACATTTCAACGACGTCGATCTGAGAGCCCAGTGCGTCATACACAGTACCCATTTCCAGACCAATGATACCGCCGCCCATGACCAGCAGTTTTTCTGGTACTTCTTTCAGTTCCAGCGCGTCTGTTGAGTCCCAGATACGCGGATCTTCATGTGGGATGAAAGGCAGTTCAATCGGACGGGAACCGGCTGCGATGATAGCGTTGTCAAATTTCACCGTAGTGGCTTCTTCGCCTTCTACAACGATAGTGTTCGGATCGGTAAATTTACCGTAGCCGTTCACGACAGTCACTTTACGCATTTTCGCCATACCACCCAGACCACCGGTCAGTTGGTTGATGACTTTATCTTTCCAGATGCGGATCTTGTTGATATCGGTTTGTGGCTCACCAAATACCACGCCGTGATCGGCCATGGCTTTAGCTTCTTCGATGACTTTCGCCACGTGCAGCAGTGCTTTCGATGGGATACAACCCACGTTCAGACACACGCCACCAAGAGTGCTGTATTTTTCAATCAGAACCGTTTCCAGACCTAAGTCTGCGCAACGGAAAGCGGCAGAGTAACCGGCAGGACCTGAGCCTAGAACTACGACCTGGGCTTTAATTTCTTTACTCATTATTGACCTCGTTGTAAGTCATCTATCCCTAACTGGCTGTAAGGCAGAATGCGTTATTTTTTTATTTTCAGACCGCGCAACAGTTTACAGACCTGTTATCACCCTGAAAAGGAAAATGGCATTCCCTGTGAGCCAGGCAACAATTCCTTGCCCGTTCATACGGGCAAGGAATCTCGGGTCACACCTTTTACAGCACCAGACGACGAATGTCGGACAGCATGCCGTTCAGGTAAGTAATGAAGCGTGCACCTTCAGCACCGTCGATCACACGGTGATCGTAAGACAGTGACAGCGGCAGCATCAGGCGAGGTTCGAAGTCCTTGCCGTTCCATACTGGTTTCATCTCAGACTTAGACACACCCAGGATGCCCACTTCAGGGGCATTCACGATTGGAGTGAATGCCGTACCACCCAGGCCACCCAGGCTTGAGATAGTGAAGCAGCCGCCCTGCATGTCAGCAGCCGTCAGTTTACCGGCACGGGCTTTCTTAGAGACCACCATCAGCTCTTCAGACAGCTCGTAGATGCCTTTCTTGTTCACGTCTTTGAACACAGGCACAACCAGACCGTTTGGTGTATCTACCGCGATACCGATGTTAACGTATTTCTTCAGGATCAGGCTCTCACCGTCGTCAGACAGAGAAGAGTTGAACGCCGGGAAGGCTTCCAGAGACTTGGCAACAGCTTTCATGATGAACACCAGCGGGGTGATCTTCATGCCTGTGTCTTTCTTCGCTTCAATCGCATTCTGCTCTTTACGGAAAGCTTCCAGCGCTGTGATGTCTGCGTCATCCCACTGAGTAACATGCGGGATCATCACCCAGTTACGGTGCAGGTTGGCGCCAGAGATCTTCTTGATGCGAGACAGCGGCTTCACTTCCGTTTCGCCGAACTTGCTGAAATCTACTTTCGGCCAAGGCAGCAGACCCAGTGCCGCACCGTCACCTTTACCGGATGCAGAAGCTGCTGTACCAGACTCAAGGCGTTTCAGCGCGTCTTTCACATAGCTCTGAACGTCTTCTTTCAGAACGCGGTTCTTACGGCCAGTCCCTTTGACTTTCGCCAGGTTCACGCCAAATTCACGTGCCAGACGACGCACAACCGGAGACGCGTGTGCGTACTCGTTGTTTTCAACGAAATCGCCAGTCGCTGCTGGTGCTTCTGCTTTCGCAGCCGGGGCTGCTGCAGGCGCTGCCGCCGGAGCTGGTGCTGCTGCTGCCGGAGCAGGTGCTGCAGCCGGAGCGGCACCAGCCACTTCGAATACCATGATCAGAGAGCCGGTCGAGACTTTGTCGCCGCTCGCGATCTTGATTTCTTTCACTTTACCCGCGAATGGTGCAGGCACTTCCATTGAAGCTTTGTCGCCTTCCACTGTGATCAGAGATTGCTCTTCTTCCACCATGTCGCCAACGGCAACCATGATTTCAGTCACTTCAACTTCGTCACCACCGATATCCGGTACGTTCACTTCTTTGTCAGCCGCCGCGGCTGGTGCTGCTGCCGGAGCAGGAGCTGCTTCAGCCGCTGGAGCCGGTGCTGCTGCACCAGAACCTGCCACTTCAAAGACCATGATCAGAGAACCCGTCGACACTTTGTCACCGGATACGATCTTGATTTCTTTTACCGTGCCCGCGAATGGCGCCGGTACTTCCATCGAAGCCTTGTCGCCTTCAACCGTGATCAGAGACTGCTCTTCTTCAACACTGTCGCCAACCGCCACCATGATTTCAGTGACTTCAACTTCGTCGCCACCGATATCCGGCACGTGAACTTCTTTCAGTTCAGCGGCGGCTGGAGCGGCAGGGGCTGCAGCAGGCGCGGCTTCTGCAGCTGGAGCAGGTGCCGCTTGCGCCGCACCCTCCGCTTCGAAGATCATGATCAAAGAACCGGTAGACACTTTGTCGCCTTCCGCTACTTTGATTTCTTTTACGATACCCGCCTGAGAAGCCGGTACTTCCATGGAAGCCTTGTCGCCTTCAACAGTGATCAGAGATTGCTCTTCTTCCACCTTGTCGCCAACGCTGACCAGGATTTCAGTAACCTCAACCTCATCAGCACCGATGTCAGGTACATTAATTTCGATTGCCATTATTTATTGCCTCTTACGCGAATAGCGGGTTGATCTTGTCGGCATCGATGTTGAATTTCTTGATTGCTTCCGCAACAGCAGATTTCTCAACATCACCACGCTTGGCCAGCTCGTTCAGAGCTGCAACAACCACGTAGCCAGCGTTCACTTCGAAGTGACGACGCAGGTTCTCACGGCTGTCAGAACGGCCAAAGCCATCAGTACCCAGCACTTTATAAGATTCAGCCGGGATGAAGGCACGCACCTGATCCGCATAGTTCTTCATGTAGTCAGTTGCTGCAATGGCAGGTTCAGTACCCATCACTTCCGCGATGTAAGTGACTTTCTGCTCAGCTTCCGGGTGCAGCATGTTGTAACGCTCTGCGTCCTGACCGTCACGGGCCAGTTCGTTGAATGAGGTTACAGAGAAGACGTCAGACGCGATGCCGTAATCGTCGCTCAGGATTTGAGCGGCTTTACGTACTTCAGTCATGATGGTGCCTGAGCTCATCAGCTGAACTTTCGCTTTATCGCCCGCGTAAGTTTCCAGCTTGTAGATACCCTTACGGATACCTTCTTCAGCGCCTTCCGGCATAGCTGGCATTGCGTAGTTTTCGTTCATCAGCGTCAGGTAGTAGAACACATTTTCCTGATCGCCATACATGCGACGGATACCGTCTTGCATGATAACGGCCACTTCGTACGCGAACGTCGGGTCGTAAGAGATACAGTTCGGGATAGTGTTGGCCAGAATGTGGCTGTGACCATCTTCGTGCTGCAGACCTTCACCGTTCAGGGTTGTACGACCGGCTGTTGCACCCAGCAGGAAGCCACGTGCTTGCTGGTCACCCGCCATCCACGCCATGTCGCCAACACGCTGGAAGCCGAACATAGAGTAGTAGATGTAGAAAGGAACCATTGGCAGGTCGTTGGTGCTGTACGAGGTCGCCGCAGCTACCCACGAAGACATAGCGCCCAGCTCGTTAATACCTTCCTGCAGTACCTGACCTGCGGTGTCTTCTTTGTAGTAAGACACAACGCCACGGTCTTCAGGGGTATAAGTCTGACCGCTTGGGTTGTAGATACCGATTTGACGGAACAGGCCTTCCATACCGAAAGTACGCGCTTCGTCAGCAATAATAGGAACGATGTTCTTACCGATGTTCTTGTTCTTCAGCAGCACGTTCAGTGCACGCACAAAGCCCATAGTGGTTGAGATATCACGCTTCTGCTCTTCCAGCAGCGGTTTGAACTCTGCCAGCTCAGGCACAATGAACTCTTGGGTGAAGTTCGGCAGACGCTTAGGTGTGTAACCGTGCAGTGCTTTACGACGAGCGTGCAGGTATTCGTGCTCTTTCGAACCTTCTTCCAGTTTCAGGTAAGGCAGGTTCTTCACGTCATCTTCAGACACCAGATCTTGCAGACCCAGGCGATCGCGCAGGTGCAGAACATGGGTCATGTCCATTTTCTTCACCTGGTGCGCAATGTTCTTACCTTCGGCCGCTTCACCCATGCCGTAACCTTTAACGGTTTTAGCCAGGATAACAGTTGGCTTGCCTTTGGTGTCTTGCGCGTTTTTGAATGCCGCGTACAGTTTTGATGACTCGTGACCGCCACGCTTCAGCGCAAAGATTTCGTCGTCAGTCATGTCAGCAACCAGGGCTGCTGTTTCAGGGTATTTACCGAAGAAGTGCTCACGCACGTAAGCGCCGTCTTTGGATTTGAACGTCTGGTAGTCACCGTCAATGGTTTCGTTCATCAGCTGCAGCAGTTTACCTGTGGTATCTTTTGCCAGCAGAGAATCCCAGTTGTTACCCCAGATTACTTTAACTACGTTCCAGCCTGCACCTTTGAACAGACCTTCCAGTTCCTGGATGATGCTGCCGTTACCCATAACCGGGCCGTCAAGACGCTGCAGGTTACAGTTAACCAGGAAGCACAGGTTGTCCAGTTTCTCACGGGCTGCAAAAGAAATCGCACCGCGTGATTCTGGCTCATCCATCTCGCCATCACCCAGGAATGCATACACACGCTGAGCAGAGGTATCTTTCATACCGCGGCCATTCAGGTACTTCAGGAAACGCGCCTGATAGATAGAGGCGATTGGACCCAGACCCATAGACACGGTTGGGAATTGCCAGAATTCAGGCATCAGTTTAGGGTGCGGATAAGAAGAAATACCTTTACCGTCGACTTCCTGACGGAAGTTATCCAGTTGCTCTTCAGTCAGACGACCTTCAACGAAGGCACGAGAGTAGATACCCGGAGAGATGTGGCCCTGATAGTACACCAGGTCGCCGCCGTCTGTTTCGTTAGCTGCACGGAAGAAGTGGTTAAAGCACACTTCGTAGAAAGCCGCAGAAGATTGGAACGAAGCCATGTGGCCACCCAGTTCCAGATCTTTCTTAGAGGCACGCAGTACGATCATTACGGCGTTCCAGCGGATAATTGCACGGATACGACGTTCCAGAGTGGTATCACCAGGATACGCAGGCTCTTGTGCTGCAGGAATGGTATTGATGTAGTTAGTGGTAATGCCCGTTGGCATGTCTACTCCACCCAGACGCGCTTTTTCCAGCACTTGCTCCAGCAGGTACTGTGCGCGCTCTACACCTTCTTCACGAACGACGGACTCCAGGGCTGCTAGCCATTCTTGAGTCTCCAGTGCGTCCACGTCATGCTTCATGACTTCAGACATGCGATCTATCCTTTCGTTGATATTCTACAAAACCAGGGTTTTATCGCCCCTAACAATGTCGCGACTGTTTGATACCGACCTCGGCTTATATGAGGGAAGTATTAATCCAGCCCGTCCTTGCGTTGTTGAATCCTGCGAAGAGAGCGTTCACGTCTGCTATCTTCAAGCGTTAAATCCAACAATGTTTCCTCGATATAAGCCAAATGTGCATGCGATGCTTCACGCGCCATTTCCGGCTGCCCGGAAACGATCGCATGCACAATATCGGCTCGGTGTTTGCTCACCTTCTCCACCACCTCTGGGCGACGGTTCAGGAGTTCAAAGTTTTGTAATACGTTTTGTTCCAGCAAGGGGGCGAGACTGCGGATGATATGCAGCAGTACCAGATTATGAGCGGATTCGGTCACCGCAATCAGATACTGCATCACAGCGGCAGCTTCAGACTTGAGATCACCCTGTTGCTGGGCTTCCTGTATCCGGCTGTGACAGGCGCGGATACGGTCGAAATCGTCTTCATTGCCGCGAAGAGCGGCATAGTAAGCAGCCAGCCCTTCAAGGGCATGGCGGGATTCGAGTAAATCGAGCTGTGTTTCAGGATGGGCTGCCAGTAAGTCCAGCAGGGGATCAGAAAAGCTTTGCCATAACTGATCCGACACAAAGGTGCCCCCGCCCTGACGACGGGTCAGCAGATGTTTGGCTTCTAAGCGTTGAATCGCTTCGCGTACCGAAGGACGCGAAACGTCAAACTGCCGCGCTAACTCTCGTTCAGGCGGCAGTTGGTCTCCGGGGGACCATATCCCCTCCAGGATCAGTCGCTCAAGTTCTTGCTCTATGACGTCTGAGAGCTTGGCTTGGCGAATACGCTTATAAGTCATTTATTAGTATCTGCTTCTTGTATTTTTTTATCTTACAGTTCGACCCTACGACCGGTTAATTGGTCATACCAATTTAACTATATACAGAAATTTTACAGAAATAATTGAGGATGTCTACCGACAACTTGATTCATGTCATGGTACTTCGAGCAATAAATCCCCGCAATTCGGACCATGAAAGCCAAAAATTATCGCAACTTTAGACCATAATCCCGCATGTTGCGAACAAGATTCCTACAGAAAGTTAATGGTCAGACCAATTTGTTAACATTTTCATCACATACAAAAATGTCACTTTTTGTAAAACAGCTCAAATTTTTTTTAATCACTTAACCCGCTTTTATAACACCGCCAGTCAAAGGCCAGTCCAGGGTCGGTCTTGCGGCCGGGAGCAATAAATTCATGCCCGGTGATGCGGGCGCGGGACAGTTGCGGATAACGGGCTAACAAAATGCGGGTGAGTCGGCGCAGAGCGTCATACTGCTCCGGGGTATATGGCAGGGTATCTGTGCCTTCCAGTTCAATGCCGATAGAAAAATCATTGCATTTCTCTCTGCCGGCAAATTCAGACACACCGGCATGCCAGGCTCTGGCATTGAAAGGCACAAACTGAATCACTTCGCCATCGCGGCGGATCAGGCAATGGGCGGATACCCGTAACTGATGAATTTCCCGAAAATACGGGTGCCCGTCCGGATCCAGTTGTCCGGTAAAAAGCTGCTCTATATAAGGACCGCCAAACTGCCCTGGCGGCAGGCTGATATTGTGTATCACCAGCAAAGAGATATCGGTTTCATCCTGCCGGCGGTCACAGAACGGAGAAGGCACCCGTTTCACTTTGTCCAGCCAGTGTTGGTCGTTAATTCTGAAATTCATGCCTGCTGCCTGTTTGCTTGATTTACCTGACACTAAGGATAAAACCTGTAGACGCTCTCACTCAACCCGAGAATGCCTTCCCCTTGCCAGCATCTCACAGTATGATCGGCTTCATTTCGACAGCCTCAGCCAACACGGTATATAAGTTATGAGCCCTACGGAACAAAAACATGATACGCAGTCTCGCCTGGCCTACCTGCGCCAGCAGCTTCCCGAAGATATCCGCCGCAATGTGGCCGATGCGCTGCGCGAAGATTTGGGCGGCGAGATTGATGCGGCCCGCGACATTACTGCCAGCCTGATCCCGGCGGACAGCCAGGGAACGGCCACCATTATTACCCGTGAATCCGGGGTGTTCTGCGGCCAGCTCTGGGCCGACGAAGTGTTCCGTCAACTGGGTGAGCAAGTAACCATAGACTGGCAGGTCAGCGACGGCGATCCGGTTGAGCCCAATCAGGTGCTGTGCGTGCTGCAGGGCCCGTCGCGTATTCTGCTGACTGGCGAGCGCAATGCAATGAACTTCATCCAGACCTTATCCGGCTGCGCCACTAAGGTGGCACATTACGCCGATCTGCTGGAAGGCACTCCAACCCGTCTGCTCGATACCCGTAAGACCATACCCGGCCTGCGTAACGCACTGAAGTACGCTGTTGCGTGTGGCGGCGGCTTCAACCACCGTATCGGAGTATTCGATGCCTATCTGATCAAAGAAAACCACATCATTGCCTGTGGCGGGATCAGACAAGCCGTTGAGGCGGCCAGGCAGCTCAATCCGGGCAAGCCGGTGGAAGTGGAAACCGAGAGTCTGGATGAACTGAAACAGGCCATTGATGCCGGTGCTGACATCGTGATGCTGGACAACTTCACCACGGATATGATGCGCGCAGCGGTTGCGTTAAATCAGGGACAGGTCGCTCTGGAAGTGTCGGGCAATGTCACCGATGAAACACTGCGCGACTTTGCTGAAACCGGTGTCGATTATATCTCGGTCGGCGCGCTGACCAAGCATGTGCGTGCCATGGACTTGTCAATGCGCTTTAAATAAGCTCAGATGATTCAGAAACAGAAAGGGAGCGCCAGAGCGCTCCCTTTTCTTATTAAGGATGAGTCCCTGTTAGCCGCGGTTCAGGAAAGACACTGCTTTGTCCGGGAAGTCAGTGAATACGCCATCCACTTTCACTTTGTTATAAAACACGTCCAGCATGTCATCAAAGTTATCCGCATAAGGGGCAATACGGCCTTCATCGGCACGGAAGGTGTAGGGGTGAACCACCAGACCGGCAGACTTAGCTTCTTTCATCAGCGGCAGGATGATCAGCTTATCCAGGGTTGATTTATCATCCACCAGCATAGGTTTCCATGGCCCGATACCATCGGCATACTGAGCCACTTTTGCCATGCCGCCTTTTTCAAACATCCAGTCATAGTTGTACGGCGTTGCATCCTTGCCTTGATACACCATGGTCTCGTTCCAGTCGGTGTAGGCCATCAGCTGTACCAGGTTGAGATCCATCTTCATGGCCGGCATCAGTTCATCATTGATGCGTTTGAGTTCAATCGGATCAAAACACTGCACAAAAGCTTTGTCGTCTTTGCTGTCGTAGCCGTAGGCTTTCAGCACTTTCAGTAAGGCCTTGGAGATATCCTTGCCTTCGTGGCGGTGGAACCAGGGGGCTTTGATCTCAGGGTAGATCCCTATGTTGTAACCCAACGTGCTGTTCAGGCCTTGGATCAGCTCAATTTCTTCCGCCAGTGTCGGCACAGTAAAGGACGACTTCCACAACGGGAAACGGTCAGGAAAACCCGCCACCTTGTTGCCGTCTTTATCTATATTAAAGCCTTCGGTCAGACGCAGACCTTGAATTTCAGCCAGGGTAAAATCGATCGCGTAGTAACGGCCGTCGGCACGGGCACGATCAGGATAACGCTCCGCCACGTCTGTCACACGATCAAGATAATGATCATGCAAAACAACCAGTTGGTCGTCTTTGGTCATCACCACGTCTTGCTCGATATAGTCCGGCTTCATGGCATAGGCCATTGCTTTGGCTTCCAGCGTGTGCTCAGGCAGGTAGCCCGACGCGCCACGGTGTGCAATCACCAGCGGATCCGCCAGAGAGAAGGAAGAGTAAGTCAGTGCAGCCAGGGTTAAGCCAATAACGTTCAGTTTCATTTTATTATCCATATGTTGGTACATAGACACCCGAAAAGAGTCAGGCCGTCACAGTTATGAAACGGCCCGAATAATATAAAGATTAAAGCATGAATTTAAGCAAGTGCTTGTTCGCGTGCTTTTTGTTTATGGTGCGCCCGCTCACCGACAAAGGCATACATCAGGAAGATGATGGATGCGATACAAGAGCCCACCAGCACGATGAAACCGCCATCCCAGCCAAAGTGATCCACTGTGTAACCCAGTACCGCATTCGCCGCGACAGCGCCACCCAGGTAACCAAACAGGCCGGTCAGACCCGCCGCTGTGCCCGCCGCTTTTTTCGGCGCCAGTTCAAGCGCATACAGACCAATCAGCATCACAGGACCATAAATCAGGAAACCGATCGCAATCAGTGCCAGCATATCAACAGTTGGATTGCCTGCCGGGTTAAACCAGTAAACCAGTACTGCCACAGTAACCAGCACCATGAACAGAATACCGGCAGGCGCACGGCGCCCTTTGAACAGTTTGTCAGAAATCCAGCCGCACAGCAGCGTGCCCGGAATACCGGCCCACTCATACAGGAAATACGCCCAGGATGATTTATCCACAGTGAATTCCTTGGCTTCTTTCAGGTACACAGGTGCCCAGTCGAGTACGCCGTAACGGATCAGGTACACAAAGGCATTGGCAATCGCGATAGACCACAGCAGCTTGTTAGAAAATACGTACTTAAAGAAAATTTCTTTGGCC
The DNA here is from genome assembly GCF_030547675.1 of Photobacterium sp. 2_MG-2023. Lineage (NCBI taxonomy): Bacteria > Pseudomonadati > Pseudomonadota > Gammaproteobacteria > Vibrionales > Vibrionaceae > Photobacterium > Photobacterium sp. 2_MG-2023. The sequence goes on along the minus strand of NZ_JAUOQQ010000012.1, from coordinate 78,867 downwards.
GACATCTCATTTTCATGAGACTTGTCGTAATCGTCCGGGTAATCGTTTTTGTATTCTTCAATCGCCGGCAGGCCGCAAGACTGAGGCGTATCACGCACCGTCAGCCAGATGAAAACAGCCACCAGGGCAGCAAAAAAGGCAGGTACATAAAAGGCCGCGCGCCAGTCATCCTGGAAAGCCCATAACCCCAGCAAAAACAGCGGGCCAATCAGGCCGCCGCCCACGTTATGAGCGACATTCCAAACCGAGACAATTTCGCCCCGCTCTTTACGGGACCACCAGTGCACCATAGTCCGGCCGCACGCTGGCCAGCCCATACCCTGGAACCAGCCGTTCAGGAACAGCAGGATAAACATGGCGGTAATGCTGCTCGTTGCCCAGGGCATGAAACCGAAGCAAAACATCACCAGCGACGACATCAGCAGGCCGGCACTTAAGAAATAGCGCGGATCGGAGCGGTCAGACACGCTGCCCATCAGAAACTTCGACAGGCCATAGGAAATAGAGACAGCGGCCAGCGCGACACCCAGATCACCACGGCTAAAGCCCTGCTCAATCAGGTATGGCATCGCCAAACTGAAATTCTTACGTACCAGGTAATAACCTGCATACCCGAAAAAAATTCCAATAAAAAGCTGCCACCGCAGCCGTTTGTAGGTGCTGTCAACCTTGTCTGCCGGTAGCAGAGGCTGATGCGCTTTGGGAGTGAAAATTCCAAACATTCAGAGGGAACCTCGTTGTTATGATTATTGCGATGGTTTTTTAATGAGCGAGTGAGCGTATTCATCAAACCGATGAAAGTAAATCTTTTCGTTTGTGCTCATTTATTATCTGTGATCTGAGTATTGTCTTGATAGACACCCAACAAAAATAGTGGTTTTTAAGTGATTTACTGCAATTGCACTGTGTTTATGCTCATTTCGCACCATGAGCACATTCGAGCAAGTCAGTCTGACTAATGTCAATCCGGCCCTTGATACCGCCTGCCCGACACCGTTTTCTTCGAGCAGCCTCCAGCGATCGGTTGTAAGCCCTGGCAGTTACAGCTAAGGGGTTGAATAGCACCGAGAAACCAAGATTCACTGCTATCCATATGAATAACATGACTTATTTTCATTCGCACAGTTTCTTCAGGCGGATAGCATGATGACCAGACACAGTGGATTTACATTGATTGAATTGATGATAGTGGTGGCTATCATCAGCATACTGGCGGCTTTTGCCATGCCGGCTTATCAGGGATACACCCAGCGTGCCCATGCAACTGAAATGCTGCATGCTTCCTCGGCGATGAAAACCGCGGTCAGTTTATGTCTGATGACAGGGCAAACATCAGGTACCGCCCAGCTGGTCGACTGTCAAAGCGGCAGTAACGGTGTACCTGCCAGACAACTTTTCAGCAAAAGCAACGGTGACAGTTTTGAAATTTTCTCAACAGTGACGGCAAGCCTGTCAGGGACCACACCAACCATCACTGACGGCGCAGCCATAGTAGCGCGTATTCCGGAAGGACAGCGCAAAGGCAGCCTGCCGGCAAATGCGGAAATCCGGTTACAGCCACAGAGCGACGCCCACGGCATTGTCTGGCGCACACTTTGCAGCGGTGATAACCAGTCGCAATTTTGTCCGGGGCAATAATATGAGCAGCGCTCTGGTCAACACTTTGCTGCAATCCAGCCTAATCAATCCGGCTGAAGCCGATCGAATCCTGGCCGAAATGCGCCATCATCACCTGAACGATATCGCGGCCATCGTCAGCTCTGGGGTGTTCAGCGACTGGGATCTGGCCAAACAACTGGCCCATCTTGCTGGACTGCCTATGGACGATGTCCACCATTACGATTATCAGTCGGTCTGTAAAAAGCTGAGCCTCAGACCTCTGATAGAAAGACACAACGTGCTTCCCCTCGCACTGGATAAGGATGTGCTCACCTTAGGAATCGCCAACCCCTTTGATACCCGCAGTCAGGACGAATGCCGCTTTGCCTCCGGCTATCAGATTTCACCGGTGATTTTACCGCTCAGGCAGCTGGAAAACGCCATCAGGCGGATTTACGGTGACCCGATTACCAGCACGCTGCATACTGCCAGCCTCAACGACAATGAGATAGCGCAGCTCTCAGCCGCCCAGGCTCCGCCGAGCGAACAAGCAGCCGACAACGACGACGCCCCTGTCAGCCGTTATCTCAACCACCTGCTGCTGGATGCGGTACGGCGGCAGGCCTCTGATATTCACATCGAGCCGTTAGAAAAACAGTGCCGGATCCGGTTTCGCTGCGATGGCCTGCTTCTGATTCATGCCACTCCCCCTTCAGATTTGGCTGCCCGGCTGGCCGCCAGACTCAAAATACTGGCCAGACTCAACATAGCAGAGCGGCGCCTGCCTCAGGACGGCCGCTTCAGGCTGCCGCTCAATCAAGATCTGACCGTAGATATGCGGGTCTCGACGCTGCCTGCGCAGTGGGGAGAAAAAGTCGTCTTGCGCTTACTCGACAGCAACCATATTCCGCTGGCGCTGCACAGGCTGGGGTATACCGACGGCCAGCGTAATGTCTTTGAGCAGGCACTGACTAAGCCACAGGGCCTGATCCTGGTGACCGGCCCGACCGGCAGCGGAAAAACACTGTCGCTGTATGCCGCCCTGAACTTACTGAACAAGGAACACCGCAACATTTGTACCGCGGAAGATCCGGTTGAGATTCAATTACCCGGCATCAACCAGCTTCACATTCACCCCGCCATCGGGCTGGATTTTGCCACAGCACTGCGCACCTTTCTGCGCCAGGATCCCGATGTAATCATGATAGGTGAGATCCGGGATCAGGAAACCGCGACCATGGCGGTACGCGCCGCGCAGACCGGCCATCTGGTTCTGTCCACCCTGCACACCAACTCCGCGGCCGATACCCTGAACCGATTACAGCATCTGGGGATCGCGCCTTATGAACTCAGCGCCTCACTCAGTCTGATCATCGCCCAGCGGCTGGTCCGCTGCCTGTGCCCGCACTGTAAGCAACAGACTGACCTAGCGATCAGCCAACGCCAAAGACTGGCCATAGACGCATCAACGCCAGTGTTCGCCGCCAACCCTCAGGGGTGTGAGCACTGTAATCAGGGCTACTTAGGCAGAACCGGGTTGTTTGAACTGGTATCTTGCAAAGCCAGCCAGACAAACCCGTTAAGTGAAGCCGCGCTTTACGATTTTATGACTGAGCAGGCTGACGGCTTGTCACTGGAGCAGGCCGGGATCCGTTTGCTCTGTCAGGGCCTCACCAGCCTGAGCGAGCTGCAGCGGGTGCTGGCATGTGACAGTCTGCAGCCGGATGCCGGGAGCGCCTGATGGTACCGGCAGAACGATTAGGTTACTTTCGGTGGCGAGGACGCCAGAGCAATGGTCGCAGCGTCAGCGGCGTGCGTGTCGCTTTCCAGCCCGGAGAGATCGAAGACTCCCTTCGCATTCAATCGATTACACCTCAGTCCATCCGCCGCATCAGACCCGGCTGGCTAATCTATCGCCGTCATCGTTTCCGGCAGCAGGATCTGACCAACATGTTCCGGCAGCTAGCCAGCTTACTGAGTGCTTCTCTGCCGCTGAGCGCAGCGCTGGCCATTCTGACCAAAGAGCAGAGCCGGATGGAAGCCGCCGCCATACTGAACCGTATCCAGCAGCAGGTCACATCCGGCACCCCGCTCTCTGAAGCCGTTGCCCGCCACACACCCTGTTGCGATGCCATAGTCACCAGCCTGCTCAAAGCCGGTGAGTTCGCAGGGCAACTGCCGCAAATTCTCGAACAGATTGCCTCGTACCGCGAACAGTATCATCAGCTGCAGCGTACCCTGTTCCATACCCTGCTCTACCCTGCTGCAGTTTGTGTGGTGGCCATGGCAGTAACTGCCCTGATGTTGGTGTGGATCATTCCGCAATTTGCCGGATTGTTTGCCACCATGGGCCACCAGCTCCCCTGGTTGACCCGTGCAGTGCTGACGCTGTCGGACTACGCCGGCCGGTACAGCCTGCAACTTATGGCCAGCGTGGCCCTGATAACCGGACTCTGCCGCTGGCAGTATCGCCGCAGCCTGCGCTGGCAATACCGTTTTCACCACGTAGCACTGCTGTTTCCACTAGCAGGCACCTGCCTGCATCTGGCAGCGCAAGCGCGATTCACCCGCACATTGGGCACCACTTTTCAGGCCGGAGTCCCTTTGCTGGACGGGCTGAATCTTGCCGCGAGCACCTGTGGTAACAGAGTGCTGGAGCACACCTACCGTCAGGCTGCCCGGCTGGTCGCCGGCGGGCAACCGCTCCACTCCGCAATCCGGCAAGGGATGGGCAAACGGCGCGCCCTTGTTCCTGAACGTCTGATACAGCTCATCATGGTCGGTGAAGAAACCGGGAAAATAGATACTCTGCTGTTCGAGCTGGCGGCTTACTATGACAATGCACTGTCACAGCAGTTGAAAACGCTGACAACCCTGCTCGAGCCTGTGCTGATACTTGTCATAGGGATAATTATCGGTACCTTGCTGCTGGCCATGTACTTGCCCGTGTTTGATCTGATGAAAGCCGTTGGCTGAGTTATTTGCCTGCGGCTCGCTACTGACGGCAAAATCAGGCTAAAATAACGGTTCTTCGGATATCTTGATGGAAAATGAGTAATCTCATGGCGTTACTGACCTACTATCCCTGGCTTTACCCTCTGGCAGCCGCTATTTTCGGCCTGATTGCCGGCAGCTTTCTGAATGTGGTCATCCTGCGCCTGCCTGTCATGATGGAAAGACAGTGGCGCGCAGATTGCGCCGAGTGTTTTTCGGAACATGCAGAAATTGGCCCTCAGCCCGTTTTTAATCTCAGTGTACCGGCTTCCAGCTGTCCGCACTGCCAGCATAAGATCCGCGCCTGGGAAAATATTCCTGTCGTTAGCTGGGTCTTGCTCCGTGGCCGGTGCAGCCACTGCAAAACAAAAATCAGTGCCCGGTATCCGGCCATCGAGCTTCTGACGGCACTCACGGCGCTGGCCGCCGCACTGGTGTTGCCATTCTCGGCCTGGAGCCTGGCAGTGATTGGCGCCGGTTGTGCCCTGATAGCTCTGACTTTCATTGATATCGATAAAATGCTGCTGCCGGATCAGCTCACTCTGCCCCTGATGTGGGCAGGCTTGCTGCTGGCCCTGCTGGATGTCAGCCCGGTCAGTCTGGAATCTGCCGTGATTGGAGCCATGGTCGGTTACCTGTCGCTCTGGAGCCTGTACTGGATATTCAAGCTGCTCACCGGCAAGGAAGGCATGGGTTACGGCGATTTCAAACTCCTGGCCGCACTGGGAGCCTGGGCCGGATGGCAGTTGCTGCCTTTTATTGTCCTGCTCTCTTCCTTGCTCGGCGCTATCTGTGGCATCATTTTACTGCGTATGCAACACAGTGACAGTCAAGCGGGTATGCAGACACCGTTTTCATTCGGTCCTTATCTTGCTCTGGCCGGGTGGATCGCCCTGCTTTGGGGAACCCCCGTTCTTAGCTGGTATGTAGGAACATATTTAGGATATCCATTATGACTTTGGTAGTCGGCCTGACGGGCGGCATTGGCAGCGGTAAAACCACAGTGGCTAACCTGTTTGCCAACTATGGCATTGATATTATTGATGCCGATCTGATTGCAAGAGACGTCGTGGCACCAGGCTCAGTAGGCCTGAAAGCCATTGCTGAACGCCTCGGGAATGACATCCTGCTGACAGATGGCCAGCTCAATCGCAGTAAACTCAGAGAGGCTATCTTTAATGAGCCAGCGTTAAAAGCCTGGCTGGATAGCCTGCTGCATCCCATGATTCGCCAGCAAATGAAACAGGATATCAATAACGCCACCTCGCCTTATTGCCTGTTAGTTGTACCCTTAATGGTGGAGAATCAGCTGCAAGCCATGACCGACAGACTGCTGGTGATTGATGTTCGGGAAGACATACAGATAGCCCGTACCACGGTTCGAGATAAGGTCAACGACGATCAGGTCCGTAAAATTCTGGCGGCCCAGGCCACCCGGGAGCAACGGCTTGCGGCGGCTGACGATGTGATTGATAACAATGGTGACAGCCACCAGTTACGCGGTGAAGTTGCCCGGCTGCATCAGCAATATCTGCTCCTGAGTGAGCAGGCTGATCGCAATTGATACAGCGCTGATCAAGAGATGAATAACAGGCCCGCACTATGCAGACTAACCGGCAGACAACCCGTTTTGAACACCCGTTAAACGAAAAAGTCCGTATTTACCTGCGACTGGAGTATTTATTGCTCCAAATGAATCACACCAGTGAATCGGAAGATCCCTGGCAATATCAGCTTTTTTTCCGTGCTTTGTTTGATGTGCTGGATATTCTTGATCAGATCCAGGTGAAAAGTGAGCTGGCCAAAGATCTGGATAAGCAGCAGTCTCAGCTCAAGCTCTGGCTGGATGTCGACGGTGTGGATCAAAGCGCCGTGCTGTCGCTGTTGGATCAAATGGCGTCCATCCACCACAACCTGATCGCAGCGCCGCGTCTGGGCCAGATCTTACGTGAAGATCGCTTCCTGGCCGGGATCAAACAGCGCTTCTCACTGCCCGGCGGCAGCTGCTGTTTCGATTTGCCCAGCCTGCATCACTGGTTACACCTGTCGCAGGACGGCAAACAGGCAGATATGGCGTACTGGTTAGATCAACTCAAGCCAATGGCGCAGGCGATTCAGCTATGGCTGAGAGTCACCAGGGAATCCGGCCACTTTAAACCCCAGATAGCCCGCAACGGTTTTTTCCAGCATGATGCGGAAAATGCCAGCCTGTTACGATTGCAAATTTGCCCCAGCTATGGGGTTTACCCTATGATATCCGGTCACCGTAGCCGGTTTGCCATCCGATTCATGCCCTTTGATGAGGGGCAGAGCACGACGAATAATCCGGTTAGCGAAAGAATTGAATTCACACTAGCGATTTGCTGAGGTTCCCGTGTCGCAACAAAGAACACCCACGATAGTCCAATGCCCTACCTGCCAGGCCGACGTTGTATGGGGAGAAGTCAGTCCGTACCGGCCTTTTTGCTCCAAACGTTGCCAGCTCATCGATTTAGGGGAATGGGCAGCAGAAGAAAAAGCCATACCCGGTGCCCCTGACATGTCAGACTCAGACGGCTGGTCAGAAGATAACGCGTAACATAGCGGGTCAACAGCCCGCTACCAAATCTGCTGGTTTTATCGAGCCAGCAGCTTATCAATAACCGGATAGTTGGCTTCGGGGAAAGTGAATTCCCGAAGCGCATCCAATGTCACCCATTGGCCGGGTTGTCCCTCACGGCCGTACGCTTCGCCATCAAAGGCCTTGATCAGGAAAAAATCGAACTTTAAGGCTTTTTCCGGATAGTCATGCTCTAACTCAATAAAGTGCTCCAGCTCGGTGGCTGTAATCCCCACTTCTTCGTTCAGTTCACGAATAACCGCTTGCTCTGCCGTTTCTCCCAGCTCTACCTTACCGCCGGCAAATTCCCAGAAGCCGCCTTTATGGGCCGTTTCGGCACGACGGGTGATGAATACTTTATCCTGCTGGCGGTTCAGGATAATGCCCGCCGATATCCAGACTCGTTTTTTATTCACGCTGCTTACCTGTTCAAATACTATTTCGCTCTGTCAGCAGAGCACTTGACTGATTTTAACCTTTGACAGAAAAAAACAAAGGCCGCATTCGCGGCCTTTGAATAATTACCTTGCCAAATCAGCTAATTCGGCCATGGCATTGTTTGTATTTCTTGCCAGAACCGCAAGGACACGGCTCGTTGCGGCCAACCTTACGCTCACCGGCCGGGGAATCTTCCCCGCCCTGACTGGTTTCGGCCACGGCACTGGCTGCTTCCTGATGGTTGAATTGCTGGCGACGGGCCATTTCTTCGGCCATGCGCTGGCGTTCCGCTTCGACACGTTCCACTTCATCCTGCTGCTGCACCCGTACCTTGCTCAGGATAGCCACGACGTCGGTTTTCAGGTTTTCAAGCATGCCCTGGAACAGTTCGAAAGACTCACGCTTATATTCCTGTTTCGGGTTCTTCTGAGCGTAACCGCGCAGATGAATCCCCTGACGCAGATGATCCATAGCCGCCAGATGCTCTTTCCAGAGTGTATCCAGATTCTGCAGCATCACGGTTTTCTCAAAGTTACGCAGCACTGGGGCGCCAACAGCTTCTTCTTTGCTGCTGTACACACTGACAGCTTCAGCAACAATGCGCTCGCGTAATGCTTCCTCATACAACTTATCATCGCTGTCCAGCCACTGCTGAACCGGTAAATCCAGGTCAAAGTCTGCTTTCAGGCGCTCTTGCAGGCCAGGGATATCCCACATTTCATCCAGTGACTGCGGTGGAATATAGGTATCTATCACGCTGTTCAGCACATCTTCGCGATTATGCGAAATCATTTCACTGATATCATCGGCGTGCATCAGTTCATCACGCAGTTCGTACACCACTTTACGCTGGTCGTTCGCCACATCATCAAATTCCAGCAACTGTTTGCGGATATCGAAGTTACGGCCTTCAACTTTGCGCTGCGCATTCTCGATGGCTTTCGTCACCCATGGGTGTTCGATAGCTTCACCTTCTTCCATGCCCAGCTTTTTCATCATCGCGGACACCCGGTCTGAGGCGAAAATACGCATCAGGCCATCTTCCATCGACAGGTAGAAACGTGAAGAACCGGCATCCCCCTGACGACCGGCACGGCCACGCAGCTGGTTGTCGATCCGGCGCGATTCATGGCGTTCAGTGCCTATGATATGCAGGCCACCCGAGTTAAGCACCGCAGCATGACGCTCTTTCCATGCCGTCTTAACAGCAGCAATTTGCTCCTCAGTCGGCTCTTTCAGGGCTTCGACTTCACTCTGCCAACTGCCACCCAATACGATATCGGTACCTCGACCAGCCATATTGGTCGCGATAGTCACCGAGCCAGGTTTACCTGCCTGAGCAACGATATCCGCTTCTTTTTCGTGGAATTTGGCATTCAGAACCTGATGCGCTATACCGGCTTTTTTCAGCTGGCTGGAAAGCAGCTCAGACTTTTCAATCGAGACCGTACCCACCAGCACTGGCTGACCATTGGCAACACGGGCATGAATATCTTCGGTGATAGCGACGAATTTTTCTCTTTCGGTCATGTAAACCAAATCACCCATATCATCACGGATCATAGGCTTATTAGTTGGCACAACCACAGTTTCCAGGCCATAAATGCTTTGGAATTCGAAGGCTTCGGTATCCGCTGTCCCCGTCATACCAGACAGTTTTTCATACAGGCGGAAATAGTTCTGGAAAGTGATAGAGGCCAGCGTCTGGTTTTCATTCTGGATTTTAACGCCTTCTTTGGCTTCAACCGCCTGATGCAGACCTTCAGACCAGCGACGGCCCGGCATGGTACGACCCGTGTGTTCGTCAACAATGATGACTTCGTTATCTTTGACGATATAGTCAACATCACGCTCAAACAACACATGCGCACGCAGTGCAGCATTCACATGGTGCAGCAGAGAAATATTGGCAGGTGAGTATAAGGTGTCGTCTTCTTGCATCAACTCGCGTTGCTTCAGCAATTCTTCGACAAACTCCTGACCATTTTCTGTCAGGTGAACCTGCTTTGATTTCTCATCAACCGTGTAGTGGCCTTCACCACGATATTCTTCGCTGTCTTCCTTGTCCTCTTTGACAAGCTCAGGGATCAGTGTGTTGATCTGGGTATAGAGCTCAGAGCTGTCTTCAGCAGGGCCGGAAATAATCAGAGGGGTACGGGCTTCATCGATGAGGATGGAGTCCACTTCATCCACAACCGCAAAAAAACGTTCACGCTGCACTCGGTCTTCCGGTCGGAAAGCCATGTTGTCACGCAAGTAATCGAAGCCAAACTCGTTGTTGGTGCCGTACAATATATCGCACGCATAGGCTTCTTTTTTCACCGGTGGCGGCATCTGAGACAGGTTCACGCCCACTGTCATTCCCAGGAATTCAAACAGTGCCCGATTGGTTTCTGCGTCACGGCTGGCCAGGTAATCATTCACTGTCACAATGTGAACGCCTTTGCCCGTCAGTGCGTTGAGATAAGCCGGCAGGGTGGCTGTCAGTGTTTTACCTTCACCAGTGCGCATTTCTGCAATTTGGCAGTCATTGAGCACCATGCCGCCGATAAGCTGCACATCAAAATGACGCATACCGAACACACGCTTAGAGGCTTCGCGTACGGTTGCGAAGGCTTCAGGCAGCAGCTGATCCAGCGATTCTCCCTGTTCCAGACGCTGACGGAACTCTGCCGTCTTAGCCTTCAGCTCTTCATCCTGCAGGCTTTCAAATTGTGGTTCTAGCTTGTTGATCTCATCAACAATTTTACGCAAACGTCGAATGGTACGGTCGTTGCGGCTGCCGATAACTTTAGTCAGTAGTTTTGATAACATGGCTATGCCGTTTTACTCTTTGTGATGTCAGATCCCAGCACAAGCGCAGGCTGAGTACTCAATAAATTGCAATCAAAACGAAGCCCTTCCATGCTCCGCCCTTCCCAATACTATTCGTTAACTTCAAGCTGGGTTGAAAACAAATGTCTGTGATGGAGATATTGTGTTTCCCTTGCTAAATTTCAAGGGCAATCAAGGCACAATATCATGCTTTACGAATTGGAACCATGCACCTCAACGCCAGAAAAAGCGCAGGCCGCTCCCTTAATTTGTTATGATAAAAAATATTCTCTGGTCCGCCTATCATTAAGGCGATAACTTAGTGATCAGATAGTAAAATTTAGATCTCACTCCGTTCGGTGCGTTCTTTACATTCATTAAATTCATTTTTACGGCGTCAAAATGAGAGATCACCGCCCACAAACAACAGCCAGCCTGCTGGATGATGAAACGGCATTGGGCAATATCCAGCAAAGAGCCATGGCATTGCATAAGCTCAATGTGCAGGTACAGCAGCATCTCAATTGCGCGCAACTCTGCCGTGTCAGCAACTACCGGCAAGGAATATTAGTGATTGAAGTCGCATCGGCGGCCTGGTCAATGCGGCTGAATTATGAACGGAACCAGTTGATACAACGGCTCCGTGAGCATATGCTGCCTCAGCTTCAGGATATCAGGGTCAGTGTCAATCCGGCTCTGGCGGCAACGACAGTGAAAACCAACAGCACCTCTGTGCTGAAACGTAAGCCCATTTCACAAAAAGCTGCGCAGTCTCTGATGGAAACCGCTCAGGATGCCCCAGCCAAAGTCAAAGCCCGTCTGGAGCGACTGGCTGCTCTCGCCAAACAAAACAACCAGTAACCGACACTACAGGTGAAAAAAAACGCCAGACAGAGTCTGACGTTTTTTCTTTAATTGCTTAGCTTTACGCCAGTACCATGCCAGGCTGGGCAAAGGTTACCGGTACTTCGGCTTCGTCCTGGAATGTCGACCATTCAAAGGCTTCCTGATCAGCAAGTACAGCGCGCAGTAGCATGTTGTTCAGGGCATGACCGGATTTATAAGCCACCATTTCACCAATAATGTTGTGACCACACATATACAGGTCGCCGATAGCGTCGAGTACTTTGTGCGTCACCAACTCATTGTCGAAACGCAGACCTTCATCGTTCAGAATGCGATAATCATCAAGCACGATAGCATTATCGAAGCTGCCACCCAGACACAGGTTCTGAGACTGCAGATACTCAATATCACGCATAAAACCGAAAGTACGGGCACGACTGATATCTTTCACAAACGACTGGCTGGAAAAATCCAGTACCAGACGCTGCTGCTCGGAATCAATCGCCGGATGATTAAATTCAATCGCGAAATCCAGACGGAAACCGTTATACGGTCGCAGCTCCGCCCATTTATCGCCATCTTCAACGCGAACAGTTTTTTTCAAACGCAGAAAACGCTTAGGCGCATTCAGCGTTTCAATGCCGGCAGATTGCAACAGATAAATAAAGGGGCTGGCGCTACCGTCCATAATAGGAATTTCCGGTGCGTCCACTTCCACAATAACGTTATCAATACCCATACCAGCAAGGGCAGCATTCAGGTGCTCGACAGTTGAGATGCGTACGCCCTGATCATTCACCAGCGCGGTGCACAACATAGTATCTCGCACAGAATCTGCATTAGCCGGGAAATCCACCGGCGGATTTAGATCCGTACGACGATAGATTACACCAGTATTTGCGGCAGCAGGCCGCAGAATAAGCGTCACTTTACGCCCGGAATGCAAACCCACTCCAATCGTTTTAACGATGCTTTTTAGTGTACGTTGTCTGATCATCTGCTTACTCGTCTCAACTGACTGATGACTATTTATCGGCCACCAATCTGCAAACTTGAGGGCGGCCAGGCGCTCATATTACCACCAAACGTGACCTAACCCAAATTTTTTAAACTTAGTCTGCCTGCTTGCGCAAAAATGCTGGGATATCCAGATAGTCATGATCGGCTTGCTGCTTAGGCTTAGCGGCCGTAGCGGCTGACCCTGACTGAACACTTTTCTCAGCAACAGCAGGTTGTGCCGGCGTTTTAGCTGCGATCGGCTCTTCCTTCTCCTGGATCACAGGCTTTTCCTGTGCTGCAGGTTTGGCTGAGCTGGTGACCAGAGTAATATCCGGACGAGACTCTTTACCAATACCGGTTGCCACAACTGTCACACGCAGCTCATCGGTCATATCCGGATCCAGAGACGTACCGATCACCACAGTTGCGTTATCAGAAGCAAAAGCTTTCACTGTATTGCCGACAGTTTCAAACTCGTCCAGACGCATATCCAGACCGGCAGTAATGTTCACCAGAACACCACGGGCACCAGCCAGATCGATGTCTTCCAGCAGCGGGCTGGAAATCGCCATTTCTGCTGCTTCTTCCGCTCGGTCTTCACCTGTCGCAACACCACTACCCATCATGGCATGACCCATTTCGGACATCACAGTACGTACGTCTGCAAAGTCGACGTTGATCATACCCGGGCGGGTAATCAGCTCAGCAATACCCTGAACGGCGTTTTTCAGTACGTCGTTTGCTTTTGCAAAAGCGTCTAACAGCGTGATACCACGCCCCAGCACTTTCAGCAGCTTCTCGTTTGGAATCGTAATCAACGAATCAACGTGTTTGGACAGCTCTTCAATGCCCTGTTCCGCAAACGCCAAACGTTTTTTGCCCTCAAAGCTGAATGGCTTAGTGACAACAGCAACCGTTAGAATTCCCAGCTCTTTCGCTACTTCAGCAATGATAGGCGCCGCACCTGTACCTGTGCCGCCCCCCATGCCTGCAGCGATGAAGACCATATCAGAACCTTCTAATGCTTCCCTGATCGCTTCACGATCTTCCAGGGCTGAATCACGACCAACCTGAGGGTTAGCGCCTGCGCCCAAACCTTTGGTGATATCACCACCAATCTGGATCACTGTGCCGACGTTACTCTTACGCAAAGCCTGCGCATCAGTGTTAACACTGATAAAGTGTACGCCTTCGATCGATTCACGAACCATGTGATCGACAGCGTTACCACCACCACCGCCAACGCCAATGACCTTAATTACCGCTTCATCAGACAATTCCATCATCGGTTCAAACATGTGTTCTCTCCGTTCTTCCTGTTCGCATCAGGTTTAAAATTCTTTTCTTAGCCAACCACTAATTTTAGTGAACAGACCTGCAACTGACCGTTTTGGTTCAAGTTCACCATCTTCAAATGTCTGACTGTCCTTTCCGTAATGCAGTAAGCCTACTGCTGTCGCGTAATGCGGGGCCTGGACATAGTCCGTTAAACCACTCAATGCCAGCGGTCGGCCTAAACGTACCTGATTACGGAATACCCGCTCAGCACATTCGACCAGCCCTTCCATCTGTGAGGCTCCACCGGTTAACACTATCCCAGCGGCCAGCTGGTGTTTAACACCCGTATTACGCAATTGTTCTTGTATTTCCACCAACTTTTGATTAACCAGACCCAGCAACTCGCTGTATCTCGGTTCAATGACTTCGGCCAATGTCTGGCTTTGCAGGCTGCGCGATGGCCGACCTCCCACACTCGGTACGTCGACTTTGGCATCTTTACTGACCAGCTCGCTCAGTGCACAACCGTACTTCACTTTGATTTCCTCAGCATCACCTGGCGGTGTGCCAAAGGCATAAGCGATATCGCTGGTGACCACATTGCCTGCGTAAGGAATCACTTCCGCATGCCGCAATGCACCACCTGTCCAGACAGCCATGTCCATGGTGCCACCACCAATATCTATCACGCACACACCCAGTTCACGCTCATCTGCCGTCAGTACAGCATAACTGGCAGCCAGCCCGGAGAAGATCAGTTGATCCACTTTCAGGCCGCAACGCTCTACGGCTTTCACTATGTTACGTGCCATATCATTATGGCAAGTGATCATATGAACGCTGGCCTCCATCCGGACGCCGGACAAACCCACAGGGTTCTTGATACCTTCCTGGTAGTCAATGGCGAACTCTTGCGGAATCACATGCAGAGTGCGATGCTCATCGCTGATTTTCACCGATTTGGCAGTATGAATGACGTTATCCACGTCATCCTGAGTCACTTCTTTATCAGAAATCGGCACCATGCCTTTTTCGGTCTGGCAACGAATATGTTTACCAGACAGCGACAAATAAACAGAGGCAATTTGGCAGTCGGCCATTAATTCTGCCTGGTCAACCGCCCTTTGCACAGATTTGACGACAGATTCCAGATCATTGACGCCGCCTTTGTCCATGCCTTTAGACGGACTGCTGCCCACACCAATGACATTCACCTGGCCGTCAGGTAATGCTTCGCCGACCAAAGCGCATACTTTGGAAGTACCGATATCAAGGCCAACAATGAGTTTTTTATCTGTAGCCTTCGTCATTAGCGCACGCTCTTTTCCTGAACCACTTATTCATTATTCTGTTGCCATCCAACAGCAACACCTGTGTCGTAGCGGAGGTCAACATAATCAACGGCTTTACCCTGCTGTTCCAGATCCGGGTATAACCATAAAAACCGTTTGATACGCTCAATTCTGGCTTCCCGACCCAACTCCAGCCGGATTCCATTGCTTAGCCAGATTCGCCATGACCGCCGCTCATTTAACGACAGCCTGACAATTTCTAAACCGCCGCGCTGCAACTCGGGTTGCATTTCACGCCAGGTTTTGAGCATTTCCTCACTGCTGCCATCCGGTCCTTCCAGCGTTACCATAGGCTCGCCCGACACATCGGAAGACGGGGCATGAAACACCTGCCCTTGCAGGTTAACCAGATACTTGTCATTCCAGACAGCAGCTGGTTGATGCTCAACCAGATACACTTTTACGGTATCCGGCCATTGCTTTCGTACCGATGCCTGAGCAACCCAGGGTAAAGACTCCAGGGCATGCTGAAGCTCGTCCACATCCTGAAGCATAAAACTGCCCAGTGAGCCCATTTCAAGAATGCCCTGTCTGACCTGATCTGTGGTCAGATGATGCAGCTCACCCTGAATAATCAATTGGGATAACGGCAATCGGTTTGCATCTGTCATCCAGTGCACTACCGCGACAAACAACCAAGCCATAGCGGTTATGACCAGCACCAGAAAGCTTAAACCCCGCCACTGGGACAAAGTACTGCCAATCAAGTTACTCTGTTTCAAGGCTGTTTCTGTCATGGTTTAACACTTTATTTCCTGAATCATGTCAGTCTGCCGTTATTTTATGGACCAGACAAGACAAGTGATGACTTATCAGCCACAAAATTTCACCAGAATCAGGATATAACAACAAAGCTGGCCGATTATACCGACCAACTCGATGCTCTCCAACCATTGTTCGCAATTTCCTGTGCTTAGACATCAAAGTGCATGCAAAAGCAGGATTATTCTGGCTTTCTCTTCAAGCTTAGCGAAGAAGTGCAAGAAAGTGACACAAAATAATCCAGATTTTAGCGTTTAAATGCCACACCGGCATATTATTTCTTCATTTCATGCACGCTGAGCGCCATCGCGGCCAGCTGTCGGGCAATTTTACCAACGTCACCAGCACCTTGCGTCAGAACAAGGTCATTCTCTTGAATAACATTGGCCAAAGCTCCCGGTAATGCCGCTGTGCTGGGCACAAAAATCGGATCGAGCTTACCCCGTCCGCGAATGGTACGGCACAGTGAACGTCCGTCAGCACCGGGGATCGCGACTTCACCTGCGCTGTACACATCCAGCATCAGCAGTACATCCACTTGCTCCAGCACATTGGCAAAATCATCATACAGGTCGCGGGTGCGGGTATAACGGTGAGGCTGGAATACCATCACCAGACGTTTACCCGGCCAGCCAGCACGAGCGGCTTTAATGGTGACATCCACTTCACTCGGGTGATGACCATAGTCATCCACCAGCATCACGTTGCCGTTGCCGCTGTCAAATTCACCCAGATGATCAAAACGGCGGCCGGTTCCTTCAAATTCAACCAGCGCGCGCTGGATAGCGTCATCCTCTACGCCTTCTTCCGTCGCCACAGCAACGGCCGCGGCGGCATTGAGGGCATTGTGCTGTCCCGGAATATTGAGTGTGACTGACAGCTCCGGTTTCCCTTTTCGCAGAATCGAGAAATGTCCTTGCTGGCCCTGCTGACGATAATTCACCAACCGGACATCGGCATCCTCGGCAAAACCGTAGGTAATGACCTGACGCCCCACACGTGGCAGCAATTCCCGTACCACAGGATCATCAATACACATCACGGCCAGCCCGTAAAACGGCAGGTTATGAAGGAAATCAATAAAGGTTTGCTTCAGGTTTTCAAAGTTACCGCCATAAGTTTCCATATGGTCAGCTTCAATGTTAGTAACCACACACACCATGGGCTGCAGGTGGATAAAAGAGGCATCACTCTCATCGGCTTCAGCGATCAGATAGCGGCTGCAACCCAGGCGTGCATTGGTACCGGCACTCTTCACCAGGCCGCCATTAACAAAGGTCGGATCCAGTCCGGCTTCGGAATAAATCTGTGTAGTTAGTGCTGTTGTGGTTGTCTTACCGTGCGTACCGGCAATCGCAATGCCATGGCGATAGCGCATCAGCTCGGCCAGCATTTCCGCACGGCGGACCACGGGAATACGTAACTCACGAGCCGCTTTCAGCTCGGGGTTTTCCGCCGATATTGCGGTCGAGGCCACCACCACGCTGGCCCCCTCAACATTCGTACTCGCGTGACCAAAAAACAGCTCTGCACCACGCTCGCCAAGACGCTCAGTGACTGAGTTTGGGGTAATGTCCGAACCACTGATACGGTAGCCTTCATTCAATAATACTTCGGCGATGCCACTCATTCCGGCCCCGCCGATACCAACAAAGTGAATACGCTCAACGCGGCGCATCTCTGGCACCATGGTTCTGATTTTGGCTATTTGCTGGTTATCCAGTTTACTCATCACTCTGTTCTCTTCTTTACTTAGCCTGCGCCTTAATCACATCAGCCACTCGGACATCCGCATCAAGGATCGCAGCCTGTCTCGCCGCCTCGGCCATGCTCAGCAAAGCCGGGCGATCTAAGGTTGTAATTAGCTGTGCCAGACGATCGGCTGTCAGATCCGGCTGCTCTATCATGTGTGCGGCGCCGCACTCCACCAGATGATCCGCATTCAGGGCCTGCTGGCGGTCTTTATGCATGAAAGGCACGAATATCGCTCCGACGCCAGCCGCCGACAACTCAGAGACGGTCAGCGCCCCAGATCGGCAAACCACCAGGTCGGCCCAGTCATAAGCCGCCGCAACATCATCAATAAATTCAGTGACGTTATATCCCTGCACACCACACTTGTTGTATAGCTGCTCAGTGCTGGCCTGATTTCCTTTACCTGCCTGATGCCAGATGTCGACATCTCCGCCCAGCTGCGCAGCGGCGGCCGGTACAGTCTGGTTCAGTATTCGTGCGCCCTGGCTGCCACCCATTACCAGGATCCGTACCGGACCTTCTCGCTCAGCCAGTCGCTGCGCTGGCGCTGCCAGCTCAGTCACATCGCGGCGAACCGGATTGCCAACCACAGGTTTGCCTGGAAACGCGCCGGGGAAAGCCTGTAACACGCTGGCCGCAATGCGCGATAACCAGCGGTTTGTCAGGCCCGCAACCGCGTTTTGCTCGTGAAGAATTACCGGAATACCGCTGAACCAGGCTGCTACGCCACCCGGACCGCTGACATAACCGCCCATGCCAAGCACCGCATCCGGTTGCCAGGCTTGGATATAGCGGCGGGCCTGCAATATCGCGCCCACAATCTGAAAAGGCGCCGCCAGCAGTTTTTTGATCCCCTGGCCGCGTAATCCTTTCACTTTAATAAAGTCTATTTCAATCCCGTGTTTAGGCACCAGGTCGGCTTCCATGCGATCTGCCGTACCCAGCCAGCGAATTTCCCAGCCTTGCTGCTGCAGCTTACGGGCCACGGCTAACGCAGGAAATACATGGCCGCCCGTGCCGCCAGCCATCACCAGCAAACGCTTATTTTTCTTCATTGTCATTTTCATCACTTGATTGCGCTGATCCGAAACGAGCCTGATGCCGTTGTTCATGATCAATGCGCAGCAAAATGGCCACGGCCGTCGACATAATGAACAAGCTCGATCCGCCGTAACTGATCAAAGGCAGAGTTAACCCTTTGGTCGGTACTATACCGGCCGCCGCCCCGACATTGACCAAGGTCTGGAAAGCAAACCAGAACCCGATGCCGAATGCCAGAAAACCGCCGAACAACTGGCCAGACTCCAGACTTTTCTTTCCGATGAACAGTGCCTTGAACACCAAGGTAAAGATAAGCAAAAGCACCAGAGTCACCCCCAGCAGCCCCAGCTCTTCGGCCAGTACAGCGAACACGAAATCAGTATGAGCTTCGGGTAAATATTCCAGTTTCTGAATGGAATTGCCCAGGCCTTGTCCCATCCAATCACCCCGACCGAATGCCATCAAAGATTGTGTCAGCTGGTAACCACTGCCAAAGGGATCTTCCCAGGGATCCAAAAAAGCGGTGATCCGGCGCATGCGGTAAGGCTCGAACACAATCAGCATTACTATGCCCAGTAACGCCATCGAGAGCATGGCCAGGAACTGCCACAACTTAGCCCCGGCAATAAACAGCATGCCGACTGTAGTGACAAACATCACGACAAAGGAACCCAGATCCGGCTGTTGCAGCAGTAAAATAGCCATGAGCGCCAGCACGGCCAGCGGTTTGATAAAGCCGTAAAAACTTTGTCTGACCTGATGATACTGGCGCACCAGATACCCGGACAGAAACACAAAGAGCGAGAGTTTAGCCACTTCCGCTGGCTGCAGGTTAAAGATCCCCAGCGGAATCCAACGAACCGCACCGTTAACCGAACGGCCAACGACCAGCACAATCACCAGCAAGGCCAGCGATACCAGCAACATAGGCACACTCAGCTGACGCCAGCGCTCCAGCGGCACCTGGACCATGAAAGCGGCAATAATCAGGGCACAGAACAGAAAAAAGGCATGGCGCAGCGCAAAATAAAACGGCATGTCTGTCAGGCGTGTGGCCACAGGCACAGAGGCGGAGCTGACCACAACCAGACCGGTCACCATCAGGGACAGACTGATCCACACCAGTTGTCTGTCATACTGACAAGGCGGGGCCGGCCGGCTAAACCACTGGCTGATTTCAAACAGGGTATCTTTTACCCCTTTCAGCATGCCTGCACTCCCTGCACCTGATCTTTCAGGCTGTGAGCCAGCTCAGCAAAAGCGTCGCCACGTGCCATAAAATTAGAATACTGGTCCAGGCTGGCACAGGCCGGAGACAGTAATATCATGTCTCCGGATCTCGCTTCCGACGCTGCCAGTGCCATCGCCTGATCTAAGGTTTCCACCACGACCGGGGCATTTGACAAGGTCAGGAACCGGTGACCGTCACGGCCAAAACAGTACAGCTGAACGTTGAGGGTCTCCAGCACAGGTTTGAGCGGCGTAAAGTCCGCCCCCTTGCTGTCACCGCCCACCAGTAAATGCAGTTTGCCCGGAATGGACAGACCATTCAGCGCAGCCAGCGTACTGGCGAGATTGGTGGCTTTCGAGTCATTGACCCAGTCAACACCGTGCGCCTGTACCACACGCTGACAACGGTGCGGCAAACCAGTATAACGGCGCAGTGTCCGGCAGGCAGCGTCACGGTCAATACCCGCCGCGTCTGCCAGCGCCAGCGCTGCCAGGCTGTTAGCCACATTATGGCGGCCGACCAGGGCAATGTCCCGGCTTGGCATCACAGGCATGCCATGCACCGCCAGGTACTCTTCACCCTGGTGCTGAATCAGTCCGTAGTCCTGACCATCAAAGCCAAAACTGGTTCGCATACCTTGCCATGAGCCATCCGGCAGTGTCGCCGCATCGTCACGATTGCTAATGGCCAGACGGGCATGACGGTAAATACGTTGCTTGGCCTGACCATAGTCGGCAAGGCTGTCGTACCTGTCCATATGATCTTCAGACAGGTTCAGGTAGGCCGCTGCAGCCAGTTCGAGCGAAGCTGTGGTCTCGAGCTGAAAACTCGACAGCTCCAGCACATACAGTTCATTACCTTGTTCTAACATATCCAGGGCAGCCAGGCCGATGTTGCCGCCTACTCCCGCTTTGATACCCGCTTCAGCGGCCATGGTACCGACCAGGCTGGTGACTGTGCTTTTACCGTTTGAACCGGTAATCGCCAGCACCGGCTTATCGGCTGCCAGGGCAAACAATTCAATATCACCAATCACAGGAATGCCGGCCGCGATGGCGGTTTGCAACTCAGGCGTATTCAGGGCGACCCCCGGATTAGCGACGATCAGATCCGCCGCCAGCAGCCAGTCCATCTGCCACTGACCGGCACTCAGGCTGACACCGTCTGGCAATTGATCCTCTCCCGGGGGATGGGCCCGGGTATCAATCACCTGAATTGCCGGCGGTGACGGCTGCCTTGTCAGGTAGTTCACCACCGACAGTCCGGTTACACCCAGACCCACGACCACAACGTTACCTGCCTGTGCCAAGTGATTCATTTAGCGCACCTTCAGTGTTGCCAGCGCAAACAGCACCAGCATCAGGGTGATGATCCAAAAGCGCACTATCACACGTGGCTCGGGCCAACCTTTCAGCTCATAGTGATGATGAATCGGCGCCATACGGAAGATTCGCTGGCCTCGCAGCTTGTAAGAGCCCACCTGCAGGATCACAGACACAGTTTCCATGACAAAAACACCGCCCATGATCACCAGCAACAGCTCCTGACGAACCAATACCGCAATCGTCCCCAGAGCGCCACCCAGCGCCAGCGAGCCGACATCGCCCATGAAGACCTGTGCCGGATAGGTGTTAAACCACAAAAAGCCCAGACCGGCACCAACTATGGCCGCACACACCACCACCAGTTCACTGGCGTTACTGATATACGGAATATTGAGGTAGCTGGCAAAGTTCACATTACCGGTCGCCCAGGCAATAAAGGCCATACCGGCCGCCACCATCACAGTTGGCATAATGGCCAGACCGTCAAGGCCGTCAGTCAGGTTCACCGCGTTACTGGTGCCGACAATGACAAAATAAGTGAGCACTATGTACAGCGCGCCAAGCTGGGGCATGACATCTTTAAAGAAAGGCACCACCAGCTGGGTCGCTGCCGTGTCTTTCCCATAGGCATACAGGGCAAAGGCAACAACCAGGGCAATCACCGACTGCCAGAAATATTTCCAGCGGGCGATCAAACCATCGGTATTCTTACGAACCACTTTGCGGTAATCATCAATAAAGCCGACGATACCGTAGCCGAGCATAACGGTCAGCACAGCCCAGACATAAGGGTTGCTGATATCAGACCACAGCAGTACTGTGATGGTGATCGCCGCCAGAATCATGACACCGCCCATGGTCGGCGTGCCACGCTTACTGAAATGAGACTCGGGTCCGTCATGGCGCACCACTTGGCCAATCTGCATCATCTGCAAACGGGCAATCAGGCGAGGCCCCATCCATAATGAAATAAACAAAGCTGTCAACACGCTGATAATGGCGCGAAACGTCAAGTATTCAAACAGACGGAAAAAAGGAAAAGTCGACTCTAATAAGTCTGCTAACCAAAAAATCATTGTTATAAGTCCTGCAGTGCGGCAATAATTTCTTCCATACGGGCGCTGCGTGCCCCTTTTGCCAACACTGTTATTTCTTGTTGTTGTTGAGAATCCTGTGCGGATTCATGATGAAATTGCTGTACCTGAGCGATCAACGCGGCCTTCAATGCCAAATTATCACTGAAGTGTTGTCCCAGGTTCACTTCACTCACGATAGCACTGGCTTTACCTACTGTCAGGACGCGATCCAGCTGTTTTTGCTGAGCGTAATCGGCTATCTCGCGATGCATCCGCTCACTTTCTTGCCCCATTTCGGCCATATCGCCAAATACCAGCCAGCGCTGCCCATTGAAATCCGCCAGCAAGTCGATAGCGGCTTTCACTGAGGCCACACTGGCGTTGTAGGTATCGTCAATCAGACGCAATCCCTGCCTGGGTTCCAGCACCAAAGCACGTCCTTTAACGGCTTCCATCTGCGCTAATCCCGACGCCACTTGCGCCAACGTGGCTCCCATCGCCATAGTCAACGCCGCCGCAGCCAGCGCATTGGCTACATTATGACGGCCAGCCAGAGGCAAAGTGAGTGAAATATCACCAGCAGGTGTGTGCATTGTAAAACAAGGGCAGCCGTGGCCGTTAACGCTAATCTCGCTGGCTGAGAACCCTGCGACAGAATTGCTGTCAGAATCATCAGCAGCTAAAGGTGCCTTGTCCGCCGCAATAAAACCCACCAGCTGCTTGTCGGTCAGCAATGGTTGCCAACGCTCCAGGGCATGTGAGTCCAGATTGATCACAGCCGTGCCACCGGCAATCAGCCCTTCGAAAATTTCGCCTTTGGCTCTTGCAACTCCCTCCAGCGAACCGAAACCTTCTAAATGCGCCGCCGCCAGATTATTGACCAGTGCCGCATCGGGTTTCACCAGCGCAGAGGTGTAAGCGATTTCTTTTTCGTGATTGGCCCCCAGCTCAATCACCGCAAACTCATGTGCCGGAGTCAGTCGCAGCAGCGTCAGGGGAACACCGATATCATTGTTAAAGTTACCGGCAGTGGCCAGCACACGGCCACATTGCGAAAGAATTGCTGCCACCATCTCCTTGACCGTGGTTTTACCACAGCTTCCGGTCAGTGCCACTGTTTTGAGACCATGTTCGCGCGTCATTTTTGCTTTCAGCCAGCAGCCCAGCTGGCCCAGAGCCTGGCGGGTATCGTTAACCAGCAGTTGTGGTAAAGCCACATCCAGCTCACGGCTCACCAACAAGGCGGATGCCCCCTTGGCCTTTGCATCCGCAGCAAAGTCATGGGCATCAAAGCGCTCACCTTTCAGCGCAAGAAATAAGGTACCCGGCACTATTGTCCGGGTATCCGTTGAAACTGCATCGATACTGACATCCTGGCCAATCAAGCGGGCGTTAAGCGCCGCTGCCAGTTCGCTCAGTGTCACCTGAATCATTTAGTGTGTCTCCAACAAGGCCTGTACGGTTTCACGATCTGAATAGTGAATGGTTTTCCCCGCCAGTACCTGATAATCCTCATGGCCTTTACCGGCCACCAGTACAATATCTTGCGCCTTCGCCTGACTGAATGCCCGCTGGCAGGCTTCGGCCCGGTCATGAATAACCTGAACGCGTTCCGGCTGCGCCAGTCCGGCCAGCATATCATTCACTATCTCCCGGGGTGATTCACTGCGCGGATTATCGTCCGTCAGGATCACATAATCGGCTAACTGCTCAGCCACGGCAGCCATCATAGGCCGCTTACCGCGATCACGCTCACCACCACAGCCGACCAGACACCAAAGCTTGCCTTCACAGTGCAGGCGTAACGCTGCCAGTGCTTTCTCCAGCGCATCCGGGGTGTGAGCATAATCAACCACCATCATAGGTTTGTCAGCGGCCAGAAAAACTTCCATCCGACCTATCACCGCCTGCAGGCGGGGAGCCGTGGCCAGCAAGACACTCAGGGGGTAACCCAGCGCCAGTAACGTCGCCAGCGACAACAACAGATTAGAGACATTGAAAGCACCAACCAGCGGAGCGGTAAAATCGCCTTGCCCCCAGCTGGAATCAAAAGACACAGTCACCCCCTGAGTGGAATAGCTGACAGCCGTCAGCCACAACGCCTTACCGCTGTGCCCGGACAGATGCGATGACTCTGTCGCGACGGCAACCGCGTCATGCAACTCGTTCAGCCAGCGTCTGCCAACATCATCATCAGCATTAATGACAGCAATACCTGCGCTATGTTCCGTGAACAAACTTTGCTTAGCTGCCGCATAACTTGCCATATCACCATGGTAATCAAGATGATCCCGGCTAAGATTGGTGAAAATACTGGCCGCAAAATGCAGGGCTTTCACCCGCCCCTGCACCAGACCGTGCGAGGAGACTTCCATCGCCGCAAAATCTGCGCCCTGATTGACCAGCTCAGCCAGGGTTTTCTGAATATCAATGGCGCTGCCAGTGGTGTTCATGGCCGGTGTCAGCCTGGACAGCAGGCCATTGCCCGTAGTACCCATCACCCCGGCGGTACGACCGAGCAACCCTGCCCATTGTGCCAGCAGCTGGCTGACTGTTGTTTTGCCGTTGGTGCCTGTGACCGACACCAGCTGCAGCTGTTGATCGGGCTGGCCGTAAGCTGCACCGGCCAGAGCGGACAGCCTTGCCGGCAAATCGCACACCGCAATCACAGGAATACCACTGTGATAATGTATCTCGCCATCTGGCTGGTTATCTTCAGCCTGAGCCAGCACAGCCGACGCACCGGCCTGGATCGCGGCATCAATATACTGGCGACCATCGACCGCATGGCCCTTAATGGCAATAAAGATACTGCCCGGCACCACAACGCGGCTGTCGAGGGTCAGATCTTTGACCTGCACTGCAGAGACTGAAGCGGCTAAGACCTCAGGCGCAAACCAGGAAGCTAACAGCTCCCCCAAAGAAATTGAAACATCAGGTTCCGGCATCAGACTTGCCTCTGTTATGGACGATATTCAACTGATCGCCTTTTCCGGCATCAGGTTTGACATTGAGAATTTGCAGGGCACTGCCCATCACTTCTGCAAAAATAGGGGCGGCGACCTGACCACCATAATAAGCATCACCCTGAGGTTCATTGATCACCACCACCATAGCCAGACGAGGATCACTGATAGGTGCCAGCCCTGCGGTCATGGCGATATATTCATCACTATAGCCACCGGCCGCCGCTTTCTTAGCAGTACCGGTTTTAGCGCCCACCCGGTAACCAGATACAGCCGCGTGCTTGGCGCTGCCATCAGGTTGCGTAACACCTTCAAGCATGTTCAGCACTTTACGGGTGTTTTCTGCCGACACCACCTGCCGCCCCGGCACCACAGCTTCGGTTTTCAAAATCGACAGTGGCCGGTTGATACCTAAGCCCCCCAAGGTGGCGTAAGCACGTACTAACTGAATGGGGGTGACTGAAATACCGTAACCGAAGGCCAGGGTAGCCCGCTCAAAATCAGACCAGCGGCGGCGATCCGGGAACAATCCCAGCGCTTCGCCAATCAGGTTAATGCCCGACGCTTCACCCAAACCCACACCGCTGTACATACCCAGCACCGCATCAACAGGCATAGACAAAGATAATTTACTGACACCTATATTACTGGACTTTTTCAGGATTCTCGCCAAATCGGCCTTGCCGACCTGTGACACATCCCGCACCCGGCTGCCACCTACCTGCATAATCCCGTTGCCGGTATCGATGACTGTGTTCTCATCAGCAACGCCATTCTCCAGCGCAGCCAATACGATAAAAGGTTTGATGGTGGAGCCTGGCTCCATCGCATCTGTGATAGCACGGTTACGCATGCGGAAACTTTGCAGCTGATCGCGGTTATTGGGGTTATACGAGGGCGCATTGACCATGGCCAGTATCTCGCCGGTCCGCACATCGACCATGACAATGGTTGCTGAGGTGGCGTTGTAATCTACCACCGCTTGCTTCACGGCCCGGTAAGCCACCGCCTGCAATCGCTGGTCAATACTCAGCGCCAGCGGTTTGCCCGGCTCGCGCTGCTTGAGCGAAATGTTTTCAACCACACGGCCGTACCTGTCTTTACGTACTGTGCGTCTGCCCGGCTCACCGGTCAGCCAGCCATCATAGGTCCGCTCGACACCTTCCAGTCCGCGACCATCAATGCCCGTGACCCCAATCAGGTGAGCACTCACTTCACCCGCCGGGTAAAAGCGGCGGGATTCATCTTTCAGGCCAATGCCGGGTAATTTCAGCTTACCGACATAGGCCGCCATCGCCGGGCTGACCTGACGCTGCAGATAAATGAATCGACGGGATTTATTCTCTTCCAGCCGGGCAAGCATGTCCTGACGATCCAACCCCAAGACATCTGCCAACGCATGCCAGCGAGCCGGCTCCGAGAGACCACCATGCTTATAAATATCCACCGGATCAGCCCAAACGGCCTGAACAGGCACACTGACGGCCAGCTGTTCATCATTGCGATCGGAAATAATGCCCCGTGCCGACGGCATGGCTTTCACACGCAACGAGCGCAGATCCCCTTCCTGGATCAACTTGCCGGGTTCCAGTACCTGAATATAAGCGGCTCTGGCTATCAGACCCACCAGTGCCAAACCAACCAAGCTACAGATCAGGGCGAAACGCCAGGGAATAAACGCAGGTGTGGATGCCGAAGGGCGCGGCGTCTGCGGTTCAGGTGAAGAGGCGGCTTTTTTCATTACGGGACAACAATTTCATTCGCTGCATTAGGACGCTTCATATCAAGCTCCTTCTCAGCCTGGGTTTCAATTCGACTATGCTCAGCCAGCGAGTTTTCTTCCAGCAGCTGATTACGCCATTCGATATCCAGATCGTCCCGCTCAATGAGCAGTTGCTCCTGTTGCGCGACCAGTTGGCGGGATTGGTGGGTGATATATACCACCCCCAAGGCAGAAATGAGAACCAGCACCAGCAACACCAAAGGCACACGGCCGACGGATAACAGATCATGGCCGATCTGACGAATCAGGCTGTCTGCCACTGCTGGCTGGGTACTCATAGGCGTTCAGCCAGACGCAACACAGAACTGCGCGCTCTCGGGTTATGCTGAGTCTCCGTGGCCGTCGGCTTAATGGCTTTACCTACGGCTTTCAGATCGGCACTGCCCAGCGCTTTGATCTGATCTTCGGTCAGGGGCAAGCCGGCAGGTACGTCAGGCCCTTTACTCTGCTTACGAATAAAACGCTTCACCATGCGATCTTCAAGTGAGTGAAAACTGATCACTGACAGACGGCCACCAGGAGCCAGCACTTCCAGCGCGCCGTGTAAGGCGGTATCTATCTCTTCAAGCTCACTGTTGATATAAATGCGTATCGCCTGAAAGCTGCGGGTGGCCGGATGTTTATGCTTGTCTCTGAATGGTGAAACGTCAGCGATCAGTTTAGCCAACTGGGTGGTTCGCTCCAGCGGCACATTGTCCGGATTGCTGCGGTATTCCACTATGCCGCGGGCGATACGCTTGGCAAAACGCTCTTCGCCAAACTCTTTCAGGACCCAGGCAATATCGTCCGCCTCGGCGCTGGCCAGCCACTCAGAAGCAGAAATACCGGATGTCGGATCCATACGCATATCCAGCGGGCCGTCGCGCATAAAGCTGAAGCCACGCTCGGCATCATCCAGCTGAGGAGAAGAGACCCCCAGATCCAGCAGCACACCGTCGATCTTGCCGGTCAGGCCCAGCTCTTCCATGTACCCGGCCATACCGGAAAACGGGCCATGGATAATAGAGAAACGCGGGTCGTTGATCTTGGCGGCTTCTGCAATCGCCTGGGGATCGCGGTCAATACCGTACAAACGGCCATGTTCGCCAAGGTGGGAAAGGATCAGACGGCTGTGGCCTCCACGGCCAAAGGTACCGTCGATGTAAATACCGTCTGGTTTGATGGCTAGACCATCGACAGACTCATGGAGCAGCACGGAAACGTGAGCAAATTGTTCGGACATAATAATTGATTCAGCTGAATAATAAGCGAACTGAAGACACCGGCCGGATGCCTCCACCAGAGATTACTGGGTCGTTGGTTTTCCGCTGCTCTGCCTGTTGCGCTACAGGCAGCAGTGGCAACACACCGAAATCGTCGGATTTCGATGCATGTGCACCTCTTTCATTTATACCTGCCCTTGTCGGGCAAGCAACAGGGAAATTGCAATTTTTGCCACAAAATCGTCATTTTTTCCCACAAAAAACCAACACGAAGTGTACGAAGGCAGCAAAAAAGTTGTCAAGACAGATACTGCGATTCTGACAAACAATTGATGCAGCCGTACTTTCTGGTTCCCAGGCCCTGAAACGATAAAAGGTGATGCCCGCATATGTTGCGAACACCACCTTTCCGAAATAAGTGAGTTAACCGATAAGCCGGGTTCTGTACCGCTTGCGCGGTGGTAACCATTCCTCTAGGCCTGAAATCGCTCGCAGGCTCAAGCAACCTACCCGTCCCCAGCGCGGACCACGCCATTAGGGACCTATTTGGTCTTGCTCCGGGTGGAGTTTACCGTGCCACGAACTGTTGCCAGTCGCGCGGTGCGCTCTTACCGCACCCTTTCACCCTTACCTGTTCTCGCAAGCGAGTCATCGGCGGTTTGCTCTCTGCTGCACTGGTCGTAGGCTCACGCCCCCCAGACGTTATCTGGCACCCTGTCCTGTGGAGCCCGGACTTTCCTCCCCCTCGTCAGTCTCCCAAAGGACATCAACGAAGCAGCGGTTACCTGGTCAACTCAGGCGGCGGATTGTATAAAACTCCCGGCCGAGTTACCAGAGAAAGTTAGACTTCTTACTTTCTCTGGCGAGAAAACGGCCAGCGCTGAACGGCTCTATGCTTATTCCAGATTGTCCAGGCCCCATTTATAGAGCGCATTTTTCTTCACACCGTGAATCTCTGCTGCCATGGCCGCGGCCTTTTTCAACGGCAACTCAGCAACTAGAATCTTTACCGTTCGCAGCGCTTCAGCAGGCAAGGCATCTTTATCGGCCCTGTGCCCTGCTACCAAGAGCACCATTTCCCCCCGGATACGATTGCTGTCCTCACCCAGCCAGGGGATCAGCTCACCTAACGGTACACCATGAATGGTTTCAAAGGTTTTGGTCAGCTCGCGAGCCAGCACCACGTGGCGATCAGGGCCCAGTACGGCCTGCATGTCCGCCAGCGAGTCGAGAATACGATGCGGTGATTCATAAAATATCAGGGTACGCGGATCTTCAATCAGCAGACGGAAGGTATCCTGCCGCCCTTTGCTTTTGGCAGGCAGAAAGCCTTCAAAACTGAAGCGGTCCGACGGCAGGCCCGAGGCACTCAGCGCGGTGATCACAGCACACGCCCCCGGCAGTGGCACAACTTTAACACCCGCCTGACGACAGCGAGTCACCAAGTGGTATCCTGGATCGCTGATGAGAGGTGTACCGGCATCAGAGACCAGTGCGATACTGCTGCCCTGACGCAATTTTTCAATCAGCACATCCGCTTTCTGCTGTTCATTATGATCATGCAGGGCAAAGGTGCGGGTAGAGATGGCAAAGTGGGACAGCAGGCGTGAGGTATGGCGTGTGTCCTCAGCAGCAATTAAATCCACATTGGCCAGAACATCCAGCGCGCGGTGGGTAATGTCTGCTAAATTGCCGATCGGGGTCGGAACGATGTACAAAGTTGCGACATCCACCGAGCACGAATTGGTCTCACTCATTTGTCTATGATCTCATCTGCAATTAATATAGAGAGTAATTTGTCACAGTTGAATGAATTCAATGCTTAATTTTACCCATAAGCGCAAAAGTGTAACACGTATTCTGGCCCCTGTAGCCCTTGCCGTGATTCTGGCCGGCTGTTCAGCGCCAGGCACTCAGACAACGTCTTACTCTGCGGATATCACGGCGCCTGCTTCTGACTCCGCTGCCAGCTACCTGCTCAAAGCAGAGTCGTCTGAAGGTGCAGCTAGCATTGACTGGCATATACTGGCTCTTAAAGCACTGATCAAAGAGGGCCGCTGGCCGCAGGCGGATCAGCAAGCCAATAAACTGGCTGGCATGAACCTGTCTACGGTGCAAATGGCTGAATGGCAGCTAGCGCGTGCAACCCTGCGCTACCAGCAAGGTCAGCCCAAAACCGCGCTGGAAACGCTTAACTTCCTGCCCTGGTGGACCCTGGCCGACAGTCAGTACCGACGCTATCACCTGCTGCGTGCCGAGCTGTTAACGCAGACGGAACAACACTTTGCCGCCGCCAGAGAGCGCACCTCACTGTCACAGTATCTCAACAGCAGTGAGAGAGAGGTCAACTGGCAGAATCTGTGGCAAGACTTGTCTCAGTATAATAACCACCAGCTTAAAGCCGCCAGCATCAGTGCCGATGAAACCGTACTGCAAGGCTGGGTGGAACTCAGCATGATTAAAAACACCTCAGCTCAGCGCCCTGTCAGGCTGAAATCCGAGGTCGAGCAATGGCTGCAAAACCATCCGGAGCACCCGGCCAACAGCTACCTGCCGAAAGAACTGCAGGCTATCATGAGTCTGGAAATGATAGAGCTGGAAAAAGTCGCACTCCTGCTGCCTTTGTCAGGCAAGTTTGAAAGTCAGGGCAAAGCCGTTCGCGATGGCTTCCTCAATGCCATGCTGGAAGATACCGAGCGTAACCCGAATACCGAACTGTCGATTTACGATACTGAATCCGAACCTATGTTCAGTATTGTCAACAAACTTCAGCAAGACGGCATTCAGCTGGTGATTGGCCCGCTTCAGAAAGAAAAAATCACCGAATTCCAGTCCACCGAAGGCGGTAATATCACAGAGCTGGCGCTTAATGAGCCGCAAAACCTGGATTTAAGCCAGCCCAATACTTGCTATTTCTCCTTATCTCCCGAGCAGGAAGCCGAGCAAGCCGCGCAGCATTTATATGCCAAAGGTCACCGTAGCCCCATGGTCATGGCACCGGCCAATGACTTTGGCCGACGGGTCAGCCAGGCGTTCATGACGAAATGGGAAACGCTGACCGGTACTAAAGCAGAACGTCAGACCTTTGGCTCCAGTCGTGAAATTCAGAACCAGATGGCGGCAGTGTTTGGCTTAACCGACAGCCGGACCCGCAGCCAGCAAATGGAGCAGGTACTGGGTATGTCACTGGAAACCCAGGCCCGCAGCCGTCGCGATACCGATGCGGTGTACCTGATTGCCAACCGGAATGAAGTGACCCTGCTCAAGCCATTTATCGAAGTGGCGATCAATCCAGATGTCACTCCGCCAAAACTGTATGCCAGTTCACGGACTAACCCGGACAACAACGCCAACGTCAGTGAACTGTCCGGGATTGAATTTAGTGATATCCCTCTGCTCGCAGCGCCGGATCAGTCCTTCACAGAGCAATTTGAACAGCTGTGGCCGGGGCAAAAGAACAGTGCCATCCGGCTTCATGCTTTTGGGATGGATGCGTACCGGATGATCACTGAGCTGCCTCAGATGAAAGTGGTTGAGCATTACAGCACCCAAGGTAAAACCGGCCAGCTGAGCATAGATGATCATTGTGTTGTTCAGCGTCAGTTAGACTGGGCGGTATTCACACCCAATGGCATTGCACCTGTTCAATAAGCGCCGTCAGGGGTACCATTACGAGTCGCTGGCCGAGCAGTATCTGCAACGCCAGGGGCTATCTGCCATTGCCCGCAATGTTCACTGCCGGGGTGGTGAGCTTGATCTCATCATGAAAGACGGTGATTGCTGGGTATTTGTCGAGGTAAAGTACCGTGCCCATAACCGTTTCGGTTCTGCGGCTGAGGCCGTCAATTGGCGCAAGCTGCAACGCCTCAAGCGTGCCGCACTGTACTGGCTGCATTCAAGAGGCATTTCCACCGAACACAGCCTGCTGCGTTTCGATGTTGTCACCATAGAAGGGACTGACCACGCAATCTCGTGGCTGACCAACACTTTAGTTGAAGAGTAAAACATGCTAGAGAGCATTAAAGAAAACTTTACCGAAAGCATCCAGACACAAATTGCAGCGGCTGAAGCATTGCCTGATGCCATTTCCCGCTCTGCCCAGGTGATGGTGCAAAGCCTGCTAAACGGCAACAAGATCCTATGTTGTGGTAACGGGGGATCCGCCTCTAATGCCCAGCATTTCGCTTCCTGCCTGATTAACCGCTTTGAAACCGAACGTCCCAGTCTGCCGGCACTCGCACTCACCGCAGACACCACCACCCTGACGGCTGTCGCAAACGACTATCATCAGGACGAAATTTTCTCCAAGCAGATTCGCGCCCTGGGTCAGCCGGGTGACATACTGCTGGTGTTCTCTACCAGCGGAAACAGCAAAAACATCATCAAAGCGATGGAAGCCGCCCTGACCCGCGACATGAACATCATAGCCATGACGGGTAAAGACGGCGGCGTAATGGCCGGGCTGCTGGGTGTGCAGGATGTCGAGATCAGAATTCCGTCGCAGCGAACCGCCCGCATTCAGGAAGGCCATCTGCTGACGGTACATTGCCTGTGTGATCTGATTGATCAGATTCTTTTCCCGCAACACGAAGGGTGATCATGCAACGCTTGCTTCTCATCTTGATTCTGTCTTTGTCGATGCAGGGTTGCGGTACGATACTGCAAACCGATCCCCGCAGCGGGCAGCAACAATGGCAAGATCAACATATTGCCATGCAAGTTGGTGGTTTAGTCAACAAGCCACCTTATCTGGGTAAAGTCAGGGTCAATGCGATATCGACCGAAGGCCGGGTTTTGTTGGTTGGCCAGGCAGTGGATCAAACGACTGCCGGGCAATTAGCTGGCGCTGTACAAGAACTGGCTAGCGTGAAAGAGGTCTATAACCAGCTTCAGATTGGTCCGCTCCCTACACTTTCAGATGTCGGTCTGGACAGTTGGTTAACCACCAAAGTGAAAGCACAGCTGATCGCCAGTAAAAAGTTGCGTGATTCAGCGGTACAGGTGGCAACGGAAAACCAGCGGGTTTACCTGCTCGGCTTTGTAACCAGAGAGCAAGGCAATATTGCTGCGGATGTCGCACGCAATGTGGAAGGGGTTAAACACGTGATCAAAGCGTTTGAATACACGGACTGAGCCACTTCATCAGTATTCAGGAAACATCAGATAAAGAAAAACGCAGTGCTTCGAAAGAAACACTGCGTTTTTTATGTCCGTCAAAGTGGATTACTTCACCACTGTGAGGCTTGGACGACCGCGTGGACGAGGTGGTTCTTCCTCTGAGGCAAACTCTTCGACAGCATCAGTCAGGCTGACCGGTGATAAATGCTCTTCATCGCCGACAGCATCTGCTGCGTCAAAAATCCCCTCTTGTTCACCGTTTGCCAATTCATAGCCGGGTTCTGGTTCAAACATAGTGCCTGCTCCATTTTCCCGTGCATAAAGTGCCAAAACAGCCGCAAGAGGCACTGACACGGCATGTGGACGTCCACCAAAACGGGCACTGAAGCGAACAGCATCATTTCCCAGTTCAAGGTTACCCACAGCACGTGGCGCAAGGTTCAGCACAATTTGTCCGTTGCTGACAAATTCTTGCGGAACCTGCACATCAGGCAGTGTTGCATCAACGACCAGATGTGGAGTCAGATTATTATCCACAAGCCAGTCATAGAAAGCCCGCACCAAATAGGGTCGGCGCGGGGTCATCTCGGCCATCTCCATCACTGACCAGCCAGACGCATTTCGCGCTCAGCTTCTGTCAGTGATGCAAGGAATGAATCACGTTCGAAAACGCGCGTCATGTAAGCCTTTACTTCTTTCGAACCAGCACCGTTAAGCTCAATACCCATTGAAGGTAAACGCCACAGTAATGGAGCCAGGTAACAGTCGACCAGGCTGAACTCTTCGCTCATGAAGTAAGGGAACTCAGCGAATACCGGTGACAGAGCCAGCAGCTCTTCACGCAGTTGTTTACGCGCTTTTTCCGCTTCATCAGCTGTGCCTTTCTGCACTTTTTCCGCCAATGAATACCAGTTACGCTCAATGCGATACATCATCAGGCGGCTATTACCACGAGCAACCGGATACACAGGCATCAGAGGTGGGTGAGGAAAACGCTCATCCAGGTATTCCATAATAATGCCGGCCTGATACAGAGCCAGTTCACGATCCACCAGAGTTGGAACAGAATTGTATGGATTCAGGTCAAGCAGATCCTCAGGAAGGTTGTCTGGCTCAACCAGCTCGATCTCAACACTTACACCTTTTTCTGCAAGTACAATACGCACCTGATGGCTATACATATCCGAAGCATCAGAATACAGCGTCATCACAGAGCGTTTATTGGCAGCTACAGCCATCAACCCCTCCAGTATACTCATATACACAAAAAAGCAACGGGGGCTCTTGCCCCCATTGCGAGTTTCTTAACGCACTAGATTACCCGATCAATGGACATCGCGCCAATATTCTTTCTTCAGCAGCAAGGCCAGAACAAAGAAGATAACGATAAAGCCCATCACCCACAGACCCAGACGCTGACGTTCCAGCTTCATAGGTTCTGCCGAATATTCAAGGAAGTTAACCAAATCACGAACCACTGCGTCATATTCTTCAGGGTTCAGTTCACCATTACCTTCAGTTTCCAGGCCAACAAACTCCTGTACTTCCTGACCATCAATGGTGCGTGTCTCAAACACTTTACGTGGTGTACCCTGCAGCTCCTCCAGCACGTGTGGCATACCCACACTTGGGAAGACCAGGTTATTCACACCAAACGGACGGCTTGGATCTGCATAAAAAGAACGCAGATAGGTATACAACCAGTCAGCACCACGTACACGGGCTACCAGAGTCAAATCCGGCGCCGGGGCACCAAATGAGGTCGCGGCGTAATCTTCTGAGATCGCATTGGTCATCAGATCGCCGATCTTAGCATTTTCATCAAAGATCAGGTTTTCCATCATCAGGTCTGCCGGGATATCAAGATCTTCCGCTACACGCTGGTAACGCTGATACTGAGTGGCATGACAACCAAAACAATAGTTAACAAAAGTACGTGCACCGCGCTGCAGTGAAGCTTCGTCCGACAAATCATTGTTTGCCGCATCAAGGTGAACATTACCACCCGCAGCCATTGCCAGAGACGGCAACAGAGCCAGCAGCATAACCATCAGCTTTTTCATTTGAATGTGACCCTCTCTGGTAGCGGTTTCGTCGCCTCATTCTTGCTGTAGACATACAGCAGCACGAAGAACATGAAGTAACCGAGACTGAAGATCTGCGCCATCAAGGTGTATACCGCAGTGGCTGGAAGCGCACCCAGAATACCCAATGCAATGAAGCAGACAGTGAACTGAGCGATGTTAGCCAGGTGCAGCTTGCTGCGGTAACGGTAAGAACGCACTTTGCAGCGATCCAACCAAGGCAGCAAAAACAGCATTACAATTGACAGGCCCATCGCAATTACACCCAACAGTTTGTCAGGAACCGCACGCAAAATCGCATAGAAAGGCGTGAAGTACCATACAGGTGCAATGTGTTCCGGTGTCTTCAGCGGGTTAGCCGCTTCAAAGTTAGGTGGCTCAAGGAAATAGCCGCCCATCTCAGGGTTAAAGAAAATCACATAACTGAACAAGAAAGCGAAGATAGCCACACCAACAAGATCTTTTACCGTACCGTAAGGATGGAACGGCACTGAATCAATGATGTCGTACTTATTGCTGTAGTACTCGTGGAACTTGAACCGAGACTGGGAGTTGCCACCTTTCTCGCCTTTCGGCAGTTTGGTTTCAATACCATCCGGGTTATTAGAGCCCACTTCGTGCAGCGCCAGAATGTGCAGAACAATCAGCAGCAGCAGGACAATTGGCAGTGCGATAACGTGCAATGCAAAGAAACGGTTCAGTGTTGCACCGGAGATCACGTAGTCACCACGAATCCACAGCGTCAGATCATCACCGATGACAGGAATAGCACCAAACAGAGAAATGATGACCTGCGCACCCCAGTAAGACATCTGACCCCACGGCAGCAGGTAACCCATAAAGGCTTCAGCCATCAGTACCAGGAAAATCAGCATGCCGAACAGCCACAGCAATTCACGCGGCTTCTTGTAAGAGCCGTAAATCAGACCACGGAACATGTGCAGGTATACCACAACAAAGAACGCCGAAGCGCCTGTGGAGTGCATATAACGCAACAACCAGCCGTAATCCACATCACGCATGATGTATTCAACAGAAGCAAATGCACCATCACCTGATGGGACATAGTTCATGGTCAGCCAGATCCCTGTCAGGATTTGGTTAACCAGGACCAGCATGGCCAGTGAGCCAAACAGATACCAGAAGTTAAAGTTCTTCGGCATCGGGTACTCAGACATATGCTTTTTATAAGCATTCATCACTGGCAGACGTTTTTCAATCCAACCCAGCAAGCCTTCCATTATGCCGTCTCCTCATCTTGACCCACTAAAATCGTGTTGTCGTTCAGGAACATATGAGGCGGTATCACCAGGTTAAGCGGTGCTGGCACCCCTTGGAAAACCCGACCAGCCATATCAAACTTAGAGCCGTGACAAGGACAGAAAAAGCCTGCTGGTACGCCACTGACCTGCTCATTGAAACTATCTGGCAGGTAAGTTGGAGAACAGCCAAGGTGGGTACAGATCCCGACGGCAAGAAAGATTTCAGGTTTAACTGAACGGTATTGGTTTTGTGCGTAAGCAGGCTGCTGAGGTTCAGTGGCCTGCGGATCACGCAGTCGATCATCGTGTGTCGGCAGTTCATCCAAAATAGCCTGGCTACGGCGTACAACCCATACAGGTTTGCCTCGCCACTCTACGCGGATCATCTGGCCTTCTTCTAATTTACTGATATCAACTTCAACTGGCGCGCCCGCAGCCTTGGCTTTGGCGCTAGGATTCCAGGATTTGATAAAGGGTACGGCGACAGCGACTGCACCTAAGCCTCCAACAACCGAGGTCGTCGCAGTCAGGAAGCGGCGTCGGCCGTTACTTACTGGCGCTTTGCTCATCCAACATTCTCCCATGTGCTCCCGCTCAGGATTATTCTTTCCATCTGCGTCCCTGGAGCTTACGGCTAACTTTCTACGGAAAGACTCAACAGCTTATTGATTAAGAATTTTCATGCTGCTATTTATCGCGGCAAATGATAAAGAAAACCCCACTTTAAGACAAGGTAAACACCGCAAATGTGAGAGATTTGTGGGGTTAATTTCCTTGGTCGTCAAGATGAAAAAATGCAAACTATGGTGTCAATTATTCAATTTTTTTTGACAAGATCCCTGAATGTCGCCGACAAAACAGCATTAAGCGCCTTAACAAAGGCTCCCGTTCAGGATAAATCACCCCTAGCCTGGCTGGTGCCCATAGCACTACTTGCACGCTGACAGCACACCGGCACTCTGCAATTTCTCTTTGCGAGTAAACGCAAAAAGCCCAGCACAATGGCTGGGCTTTGATGTACACAGTAACCAGAGAAATCTCTGGTGCGTTGAATTAACGCTTAGAGAACTGTGGACGACGACGTGCTTTACGCAGACCAACTTTCTTACGTTCAACGCGACGTGCGTCACGAGTAACGTAGCCAGCGGCACGCAGAGCAGGACGTAAAGTCTCATCGTACTCCATAAGAGCGCGAGTGATACCGTGACGGATCGCACCAGACTGACCAGTGATACCACCACCTTTAACAGTGATGTACAGATCCAGTTTCTCAGTCATATCAACCAGCTCAAGAGGTTGACGAACAACCATGCGAGCTGTTTCGCGGCCGAAGTACTCTTCGATGCTGCGCTTGTTGATTACGATGTTGCCAGTACCCGGTTTTACGAAAACGCGAGCAGCTGAGCTTTTGCGGCGGCCAGTGCCGTAGTATTGATTCTCTGCCATTGTCATGTTCCCCAATTAGATGTCTAGAACTTGTGGCTGCTGTGCAGCGTGGTTGTGCTCGCTACCTGCGTAAACTTTCAGTTTACGGTACATAGCACGGCCTAGAGGACCTTTAGGAAGCATGCCTTTAACAGCAATTTCGATGATCGCTTCTGGCTTTTTCTCCAGCAGCTTGTCGAAGCTGATAGTTTTCAGACCGCCGATGTAGCCAGTGTGACGGTGATACATCTTATCAGTACGCTTAGCGCCAGTAACTGCTACTTTCTCAGCGTTGATAACAACGATGTAGTCACCGGTGTCAACGTGAGGAGTGTACTCAGGCTTGTGCTTACCACGCAGACGAGATGCGATTTCAGTTGCCAGACGACCCAGTGTTTTACCTTCAGCGTCAACAACATACCAGTCACGTTTTACAGTTTCTGGTTTAGCAACGAAAGTTTTCATGCTAATTCTTACCCAATTTTAAATAGTTTCACTTTCCAAGAACGCAAAGCGCTCTCTCTGTATATAGAGCCCAGTCATCACCCCTTCGAGTGGTTGGCACTCCCGGCATAACGCCGTCACAGGTACGGTGGGTCGCGAGAGTATACGGAAGCATGGGGAAAAAATCATCTTTTTTTCCAAAAAAGTTCAGCTAATTTTCCAGCTAAAATAGCGCTCCCGTTAAGCCAGATGCGGCCTGGCCAGATATTCATGGCTCTGCATTTCAATCAGGCGCGAGCAACACCGCTTAAATTCAAAGTTCAGGCGACCGGATTGATACAGCTTGTCCATTTCTGCTTCCGCCGAAATGATCAGCTTGACATGACGCTCGTAAAACTCATCGACCATGGCAATAAAACGGCGGGCAGCGTCATCGTCTTTTTCGGTCAGCACAGGTACGTCAGACAAAAGAACGCTGTGATAAGTATGCGCGATATCCATATAGTCTGACTGACTGCGCGCCCCGCGGCACAGCGCATCAAAGGTAAAATGCACCACCCCCTCCGCTTCATGGCGGGTGGCAATCGGCCTGTCATTGATCAGTATGTCCTGCCCCTCATGCCGGGGATCAGCGGACAACTGCATGAAATAGCGGTGCATATTCTCTTCTGCGCTGGCATCAAGCGGCCAGTGGTATATTTCAGCCTGCTCCAGTGTCCGTAGACGGTAGTCGACACCCGAATCTACATTCACCACCTCACAGTGTTCTTGAATTAACGCAATAGCAGGCAGGAAACGCGCACGCTGCAGGCCATTTCGGTACAGTTGATCCGGCGGGATATTCGAGGTAGCCACCAGGGTAATACCGCGGCGGAACAGGGCCTCAAACAAGGTGCCCAATATCATGGCATCGGTAATATCTGACACAAAAAACTCATCAAAGCAGATGATGTCTGCGTCCTGCTTAAACCTGTCCGCCACTCTTTCCAGCGGATCGCTCTGGCTGCCAAGCGACTGCATTTCTTTATGGACGCGGTGCATAAAACGGTGAAAATGCATCCGCATTTTTCGTTCAGTCGGCAGGCTGTCGAAAAAGGTGTCAACCAGGTAGGTTTTGCCACGCCCGACGCCTCCCCAGAAGTACAAGCCTTTGACCGGTTTAACCGGTTCAGCGGCCTGGCGCTTGAACAGCCGGCTCACCAGAGAAGGTTTTACTGGCTCTGGTTGCGGAGCCTGCATGCGATGATAAAGATCATTAAGGTGAGAAACTGCCATTGCCTGGGCAGCGTCAGGCAAAAAGCCCGGTTTTTTCAGATCTTCTTGATAGCGTTGTTCGGGAGTCATCCTCATCCTGCTCAGTCACCGATAGCCGTGCACCCGGTGACAAATTTGCCGGACTCACAGCTTCTAATATGTCCATCTTTGGTCGTAGATAGTACCACGACACTTCATGTGCATGTATAGTAACTAGATAACCACCCAATAAGCACATAACGCTTTTGAAATAACAAAACAGGTCAACCTGTTGTACTCACAGTCACAAGGAGTTTTTCATGGCTTGGATCTACGCGATTTTGATTTTCGCAGCCGGCGCGCTGGTCGGTGCCTTTGCCGCCCGTTTGGGGAACAAAAACCTGAAACAACAGAAAGAATTACAAAAAGAGCTCGATAAAACCAAATACCAACTGGAGCAGTATCGCCAGGAATTGGTTGATCATTTCGCCCGCAGCTCTGACCTGCTGGACAACCTGGCAAAAGATTACAGTAAATTGTACGAGCACATGGCAAAAACCTCCGCAGAGCTGATGCCAAATCTGCCGGAACAGGATAACCCCTTCTCTCAGCGTATCAGCACACTCACTCCTATCGCTGATGAGCCAGAAACCGAAACACCAGAGCTGGACACGCATCAGCCTCGGGATTATGCCAACGGCGCATCCGGCCTGTTGCGAGCTGAACAGAAGCAGGCAGAAGCAGCCAAAGCCAGTTAAGAATTGTTACAAATTTGACATTTATTGGAACTTTGCTCCGGTTTACAAGTCACAATTAGCACTTGTTAAACCGGAGTTGAGTAATGATGAAAAAACCTTTACTTGTAATGACTGCGCTGGCGTTAAGTATTAGCGCAGTGATGTCCCCAATCACTGCTTCCGCTGCGCTTCCTTTGGCTGTTAATGATCAGCAACTTCCCAGCCTTGCCCCCATGCTGGAACAAGTGACTCCTGCTGTGGTCAGTATCGCAGTAGAAGGCAAGCATGTTGCCAAGCAAAGAGTTCCCGAAGCATTCCGCTATTTCTTCGGCCCTGACTTCCCCAGCGAACAGGTTCAGGAGCGTCCATTCCGCGGCTTGGGATCCGGGGTCATTATTGATGCAGATAAAGGCTATGTAGTTACCAACCACCATGTCATTGATGGCGCAGATAAAATCCTGGTTCAGCTGCATGACGGTCGCGAACTAAAAGCCGAGCTGATAGGCAGTGACGGCATGTCAGACATTGCCTTGCTGCGCCTGGATAACACCAAAAACCTGAAAGCCATTAACGTTGCCGACTCGGATCAACTGCGCGTCGGTGATTTCACCGTGGCCATTGGCAACCCGTTCGGGCTGGGTCAGACAGTCACTTCAGGGATTGTTTCAGCGCTGGGCCGCAGCGGACTGAACATCGAGAATTTCGAAAACTTTATTCAGACCGATGCCGCCATTAACAGCGGTAACTCGGGGGGGGCGTTAGTCAACCTTAATGGTGAGCTCATCGGTATCAATACCGCGATTCTGGGCCCCAATGGCGGTAACGTCGGTATTGGTTTTGCCATTCCGGCCAATATGGTGAAAAACCTGACCAGCCAGATTCTGGAATTTGGCAAAGTGAAACGAGGCGTGCTGGGCGTTCAGGGCGGTGAGCTGACATCAGAACTGGCTGAAGCCTTTGGTTACGAAACCAATCACGGTGCCTTCGTCAATCAGGTCATGCCCGGCTCCGCGGCTGAGAAAGCCGGCCTGAAAGCGGGTGACATCATAGTGTCAGTCAACGACAAAGAAATTCGCACCTTCAGCGAATTACGCGCCAAAATTGCCACGCTCGGCGCTGGTAAAGACGTCAACTTAGGCGTACTGCGTGACGGAAAAGAGAAAGAGTTCAACGTCACCTTACAAGAAGCCGAGATGAGCAACCTCAAGGCCGATCACCTGCATGAAAGCCTGGCCGGTGCCGAATTCAGTAACACCACGGCTGACGACAACACCAAAGGGGTAAAAGTCACCAAAATAGATCCACAGTCACTGGCGGCCCGCTATGGACTGAAAGAAGGTGACATCATTATCGGTCTCAACCGCCAGCCTATCGGTAATCTTGGGCAGCTGCGCAAAGCCCTCGATAGTAAGCCTTCCGTGCTGGCGCTGGAAATCAGACGAGGCAATAACGAGCTTTACCTCATTATCCGCTGACGCAATCTGGTCCGGGCAATTGCCCGGACTGTTTTTCCTGCGGCATTTCTGTCATCTCCTTCCCGCTTCGACTTGTTGATAACTGGATGTAAATGCTATTCTCAATCGGTTTTTAACCTTTTGCTTTAATGGTAAAGCTTGAGCCAATCAGGGGAGCATCAATGCTGGCATTTTTAAGTCGATCCGCCTTAATGGGCGTGCTGACGGCTGGAGTCTTGCTACTTGCTTTCCCCAGTCTGCGCAGCCAGATGTTTTCTCCGGATGCCGCTCTCAATGGCCAGCCTGATGTTCCGCAGCAGATTTCCTTCAGTTATGCCGTCCGCCGAGCCTCCCCTGCTGTCGTTAATATCTATAACCGCCGCTACAATGCTGAAGACCGCCTGCAATTGAGTACTCAGGGCCTTGGATCTGGCGTTATCATGAGTGATAAAGGCTATATAGTGACCAACTATCACGTGGTTGCCGAAGCGGATCAGGTGATCGTGGCACTGCAGGATAGCCGCATTTTTACGGCCCAGCTGATTGGTAAAGACAGACGCACCGATATCGCGGTATTGAAGATCCAGGCCGAAAATCTGCCTGTCATTCCACTAAACCCGGATTATCCCCCTGCTGTGGGCGACGTGGTTCTGGCCATCGGTAACCCCTATAATCTGGGACAGACCACCACCTACGGGATCATCTCTGCCACCGGTCGCTCCGGCATGAGTTTCTATGGCCGGCAGGATTTTCTCCAGACCGATGCAGCGATCAACGAAGGCAACTCAGGTGGCGCACTGGTCAACACCCGTGGCGAGCTGGTCGGTATCAACACCGCTTCTTTTCAGCAGGCGACCGACATTGAAACCTACGGTATTTCCTTTGCCATTCCCTATCAGCTCACACAAAAGATCATGAATAAACTCATCGCAGATGGTCGGGTGATCCGTGGCTATATAGGTATTGATGGCCGCGAAATCAATCCGGTTATGGCTCGATTGTATGATGCGGAGCAGGTAAGAGGAATCATAGTGATGGGCATGGATCCTGATGGTCCGGCGTCCAAAGCGGGCTTTAAGGTTCAGGACATTCTGGTCGAGATTGACGGCAAGCCGGTTACCGATA
This sequence comes from Photobacterium sp. 2_MG-2023, assembly GCF_030547675.1. NCBI lineage: Bacteria > Pseudomonadati > Pseudomonadota > Gammaproteobacteria > Vibrionales > Vibrionaceae > Photobacterium > Photobacterium sp. 2_MG-2023. The sequence continues at coordinate 35,925 of NZ_JAUOQQ010000012.1, read as the reverse complement.
TGCGCAATGTACTGGATATAGTCACAGAGCTGCGCCCTGGCACCTACGTCGATATGACGGTGCTACGCAACGGTAAACCGAAGAAGTTAACTGTGCTGATTGGCGATGAGCCGGACAGATAAGCAGAAAAAGAATAGCGAGATAGGATCAGTAGACAATGTCCAGACACTGAAAGCAGTGACTGGACATCCAGATTACTTTGGCAGCTTACTCGCTGAAGCGCTCAATCTTCATTCCCAGACCACGCAGCTTCTCTTCGATATGCTCGTAGCCACGGTCAATGTGATAAATACGATCAACAATCGTCTCACCTTTGGCAATGTTACCGGCGATGACCAGGCTGGCTGAAGCGCGCAGATCGGTTGCCATCACCTGAGCACCGCTCAGGCCGTCAGTATCACCACAAATCACAGTGTTACCTTCGATTTCAGCATGCGCGCCCATGCGGATGAGCTCAGGAATGTGCATGAAACGGTTCTCAAAGATCGTTTCGGTAATGATGCCGGTACCTTTGGCGACCAGATTCAGCAAAGAAAACTGTGCCTGCATATCGGTCGGGAAACCAGGGTGTGGCGCAGTGCGGATATTGACTGCGGTCAGCTCGCGACCCGTCATGTCCAGACTGATCCAATCGTCACCGGTCTCAATCAGGGCACCGGATTCTTCCAGCTTCGCCAGGGCGGCTTCGAGTAGCGAAGGACGGGTGTTACGACACACCACTTTTCCGCCAGAAATAGCCGCAGCGACCAGGAAGGTACCGGTTTCAATGCGATCCGGCAGCACTTCATGATAACCACCGCCCAGACGCTCAACACCTTCGATAACTATCGTATCTGTACCGGCACCCGAGATTTTTGCACCCAGAGTATTGAGGAAATCGGCAGTATCGACAATTTCCGGTTCACGGGCGGCATTCTCAATCACGGTTTTGCCTTGTGCCAGCGTCGCCGCCGACATGATGGTCACAGTCGCACCAACGCTGACTTTATCCATCACTATGCGGGCGCCTTGCAGGCGGCCAGCCACTTCGGCTTTCACATAGCCTTCTTCCAGGGTGATAGTTGCCCCCAGTTGTTCCAGGCCATGAATGTGCAAATCAACCGGACGGGCACCGATAGCGCAACCACCTGGCAGCGACACCTGGCCCTTACCGAAGCGGGCAACCAGAGGCCCGAGCGCCCAAATTGAAGCACGCATGGTTTTCACCAGATCGTAAGGGGCACAATATTCATTGATATTGCTGGCATCGACATACACAGAGCCATTGCGCTCCACTTTTGCGCCTAAACGGCTCAGCAGTTCCATGGTGGTGTCAATATCACGCAACTTTGGAACATTGCCGACTTCTACCGGCTCTTCTGCCAGCAGTGAGGCAAACAAAATTGGCAGGGCAGCATTTTTTGCGCCCGAAATCGCGACTTCACCGCGGAGTGGGCCATTGCCCTGAATTCGAAACTTCTGCATTGGTTATCTCTTACAAAGACATCAGCTTCTTGTCACGCGCCCACTCTTCAGGAGTGTAGGCTTTGATTGACAAGGCATGAATGGCATTACTGGCAATATGCGACATCAAAGGTGCATAGACTGCCTGCTGTTTTTTCACACGGCTCATACCGTCAAACATTGCACCGACAGCAATCACCTGATAGTGGCTGCCTTCGCCATTCACTATGACTTCATCCAGCTCCAACGCATTTTCAAGAATTTGTTTAATTTCAGATATTTCCACAAGCTATCCTCTACTTGAGCTGTTGATCATTCCATACAGGCAGCCAGCACAGTGTCGACATGACTAAGGCGGAGCAGGGTTAACAATTGTTGCGGCACGCCTTGCAGCACCAGATGACGTCCTGCCTGAGTGAGTTCCCGGTGCAAGTGCAGCAGCATAACCATACCCGCAGAGTCTACCCGAGTCAGGTCAGACAGTTCGATCGTGACCTTAGCATCTTGTGGCATCCATTCACGTCTTTGCTGCCAAAAGGCTGGCACTGTGTCACGTTCCAGCACTCCTGACAAGCGGTAATGGCCATTTTCCTGCACCTGCCAATGGACGGCGGGATTCCCCATGGTCATTTTTCCTCAGGTTTGATTGGCTTAGCCGCCAGAGCACGTAAATCCTGCGTGACCTTGTCGACACCCTGCGTGCGCAGTTGCCCACTCCATTCACTCTGTTTGGTTGAAATCATACTGACCCCTTCGGCCACCATGTCGTAACCTTGCCATTCATTGGTCTGCTTATTCTTACGCAGTTTGAAATCCAGACGAATAGGCGGACGTTGCGCATCCAAAATATCGACACGGATAGACACGATAGAGCTGCTGGCCGGCACCGACTTAACCGGCTCCATCCGAATCTCCTGATCCGTGTACTGAGTCAGCACCTGAGCATATGAGGCGACCAGATAATCAGTAAATGCATTAACAAAGTTATTGCGCTGCTCTTTGGTTGTCTGCTTCAACTGCGGCCCAAGCACTTTATAAGCGGCATAACGGGTGTTGATATAAGGCAGCAGTTCCTGACGGACTACAGTGCGTAAATAGTCAGGGTTACGCTGAATCTGAGCCTGCTCAGACTTAAGACGGGCAAATGTCTGTTGCGACACGGCCTGCATCATTTTATAGGGGTCGGTTTTATCTACGGTAGCGGCGCTGGCAAAGAGCGGTATACACGCTATCGTAAGGCATAAAATCTTCAAAAATTTCATTGTACTCTTCCTTATTTATCGCCGTCGTTGCCTATGCTGTACAGTACCTGGCCAATCATGTCTTCCAGCACCAGTGCCGATTTGGTGTCTTCGATGAAGTCACCGTCATCCAGCATCACAATACCTTCGTCGATAAAGCCCGGAGACAACCCGAGGTACTGCTCGCCCAGTAAGCCTGATGTAAGAATGGCAGCGGAACTGGTTTCTGGAAAGTAACCGTATTTCTTATCAATAGCGAGTGTCACTACGGGGACATAAGACTCTGTATCCAACGAGATATTACTCACTGTGCCAATGGTCACACCACCCACTTTGACCGGTGAGCGAACTTTCAGTCCGCCAATATTTTCAAACCGCGCTTTCAGGTCGTAAGATTCAGAATTACCGAAGCTTTTAACATCCGCCACTTTAAATACCAGCACCAGCAGCGCCACAATGCCTGCTAATACAAAGCTGCCGACCCAAAGTTCTAGTTGCCTGTTCTGTTGCATGATTAATTCCCAAACATGAGTGCTGTCAGCACAAAATCTAAACCTAATACCGCCAATGAAGAATTCACGACTGTCCGGGTAGTTGCCCGGCTGATACCTTCTGATGTCGGTACGGCATCAAAACCATTAAAAACGGCAATCCAGGTGACGGTGACGGCAAAACACAGCGACTTAATCAGGCTGTTGCCTATGTCATAGCCCAGCTCTACCGATGACTGCATCACAGACCAGAAGCTGCCGTAATCAATACCTTTCCAGTTCACACCCACCAGCTGGCCGCCCCAGATGCCAACAGCAATAAAGAGCATTGTCAGCAGCGGCATGGAAATAACACCCGCCCAGAAACGCGGCGCGACCACACGGCGAAGCGGATCGACAGCCATCATTTCCATGCTGGAAATCTGCTCAGTGGCTTTCATCAAGCCAATTTCGGCAGTTAAGGCCGAGCCGGCCCGGCCAGCAAACAGCAAAGCGGTGACCACAGGCCCCAGCTCCCGCAACAACGACAGTGCCACCATCTGGCCCAGGCTGGTTTCTGCACCAAAATCCACCAGCACAATAAACCCTTGCAGACTCAGTACCATACCGATAAATAAGCCCGATACCATAATGATAGCGACTGAGAGCACCCCAACGGAATAAAGCTGTTTTAACAGCAATGGGAACATTTTGGCAGGTTGCGGTTTACTCACCAGTGCGCCGGATAACAGCAAGGTCGCCCGTCCCATGGTGCGACAACTGGACAGCGTACTCTGGCCCAGCTGCACGATAAAATCCGTTAACATAATATGGAATTACCTTTCTTATTCGCGATAACGCACTGGCTCTGAATAGAGCGCGCGGTTATGACGAGAGCTGACTGAAAAGATCCTGCTCCAGTGCCTGTGCAGGAAATTTGAACGGCACAGGACCGTCAGCGTTTCCATCAAGAAACTGGCGAACTCTCTCATCGGGATTCGCATTGAGCTCATCCGGGGTGCCGCTGCCAATGATTTTGCCACCTGACAACAAATACACATGGTCGGCAATACTCATCACTTCGGGCACATCGTGTGACACAATAACTGAGGTAATACTCAGGGCCTCGTTCAGGCTATGGATCAGCTTGACCAGTACTCCCATGGTAATGGGATCCTGCCCGACAAAAGGTTCGTCATACATGATGAGGTCGGGATCGAGTGCTATCGCACGCGCCAGCGCAGCACGACGAGCCATGCCACCGGACAGCTCGTTAGGCATTAAATTAGCCGCTCCCCGTAACCCGACAGCTTCGAGTTTGAGCAGCACTAAAGTACGCAGCAACTCTTCAGGCAGATCTGTGTGCTCACGTAAAGGAAACGCCACATTGTCAAAAACTGTCATGTCGGTAAACAGCGCACCAGACTGAAAGAGCATACTCATCCGCTTACGCGCCCGGTACAAGTCGTTGCGCGACAAGGCTGGGATATTTTTATCATCAAACCAAACCTCCCCCTGATCCGGCATAATCTGTCCACCAATCAGACGAAGCAAGGTCGTTTTACCAATGCCGGACGGCCCCATGATGGCAGTGATCTTGCCTTTCGGCACCTCCAGTGACACATCATCGAAGATTTTGCGTTCACCCCGGGAAAACGTCAGGTTGTTAATTCGAATTAGCGCTTCGGTTGCTGTCATAACCTTCCTAAATACCCTTGCATCAGTGATTCATCCGGAATGCACGTCGATACAAGCATAATTGAATGTAATTAATTAGTTATATTGCATGTGGTTGATCATAGGTAGATTCCCTGACCAACTCAAGGTAATACCTGTCAGCTCGTTGTGATTTTTCGTTCTTGGCCGTTGCCCGAATAGCACAGACCCGTTCAGGTTATGAATCTTGTTTTTTATAACATAAAAGTCCTGAATGAAACCAATCCCGCTGTGTATTCAGTGCCATAAACACACTCACTTTGCATCAGTGGCCTATTTCCCATATAAAGATCACAGCCCCCAAAGCAAATACTCTCGGCTTTTCCTTCCATTTTCGTCAGTGAAACGTCAAAATTACCCCCTTAAAAACCAGCTCATTGAAAAATCTATAAGGGTTTATAATGCTTGAAGCCATCTTGTTACTCGGTATCGGACTTGCGTTACTGGTATGGAGTGCGGATCGACTTGTGTTTGGAGCAGCAGCCTTAGCAAGGAATTTAGGGGTTGCCCCGCTCATTATCGGTATGACCATATTGGCGATGGGCTCTTCCGCCCCGGAAATGATGGTCTCTGCCACTGCCGCACTGGCGGGAAAAACTGACACTGCCGTCGGTAACGTACTGGGTTCAAACATTGCAAATATTGCGTTAATCCTGGGGTTAACCGCCCTTATCAAGCCTTTATCCATCAGTTCCGGCATCATTCGCCGTGAACTCCCGCTGATGATGGTGGTCACACTGATTGCCGGTGTACTGCTGTGGGACAGTTATTTAGGCTTTTTTGAAGGCGTCTTACTGGTTGTTCTGTTTGTTATTTTCATTCTGGCAATGCTGAAGATCAGCCGCAGCGGAAATAATGGCGCTCAAGACATACTGCTGGAAGAGCAGGAATCTGAAATTCCTCAGGGCGTCAGCAATATGGCGGCGTCAGTATGGATTGTGATTGGATTGCTATTACTGCCTTATGCGGCCAACATGCTGGTTGATTCTGCCGTGACTATTGCCAAATACTTCGGCATGAGCGATCTGGTTATCGGCCTGACGATCATTGCCGTCGGTACCAGCCTGCCGGAACTGGCGGCGTCGATTGCCAGCATCCACAAAGGCGAAGACGACATGGCCGTAGGTAACATCATCGGTTCTAATGTCTTCAATATTCTGGCTGTGATGGGGCTGCCTGGCCTGCTCAACCCTTCAGTGATCAGTCCGCTGGCAATGGGGCGTGACTTTTACGTGATGCTGGGTATCTCTGTCCTGCTGGTTCTGATGGCACTGGGCAGACGCCGTCGTATCAACCGCCTGGAAGGCTTGATTCTGATTTTATGCTTTGTCGCCTATCAGAGCTATCTGCTTTATAATATGGCGGCTTAACCGAGAGCGAAACTATGCCTGATTCCTTTGACTACGGCCAGATTGGCCGACGTGTGATTGACATTGAAGCGGAAGCCCTCAAAGGCCTGTCGCAATATATCAATGGCAGTTTCAGCGAAGCCTGTCAGCTCATCAGCCGCTGCCAGGGAAAAGTGATCGTCATGGGGATGGGAAAATCCGGCCATATCGGCTGTAAGATTGCCGCCACCCTTGCCAGCACTGGCACTCCGGCATTTTTTGTCCACCCAGGAGAAGCCAGTCACGGTGATCTGGGCATGCTGGATAAGCGTGATATCGTGCTGGCCATTTCCAATTCCGGTGAAGCCGGTGAAATCCTGACGCTATTGCCTGTGATTAAACGCCAGGGCATTGCTTTAATCAGCATGACAGGCAAACCCGAATCCACCATGGCACGGCTGGCTCAGGTGCATTTGCAAATCACGGTCAATCAGGAAGCCTGCCCGCTGAACCTGGCCCCCACCTCCAGTACCACGGCCACCCTGGCCATGGGGGATGCGCTGGCCATTGCGCTGATGGAAGCGCGCGGTTTTACTGCTGACGATTTTGCTCTCTCTCACCCCGGCGGCGCGCTGGGTCGTAAGTTGCTGCTGCGTATTGCCGATGTGATGCACAGCGGTGAGCGCCTGCCCGTTATCCATCAGGATGCCAGCATAAAAGATGCCCTGCTCGAAGTCTCCCGCCAGGGACTGGGTATGACGGCCATCGTTGACGATAACCAAATGTTAAGCGGCATCTTTACCGATGGTGACCTTCGCCGCTTGCTCGATAAACGCATTGATATCCATCAGACGCGTATAGGTGAAGTCATGTCTGCGAATCCGGCAACCATTTCCTCTCAGGTACTGGCCGCTGAAGGGCTTAAACTGATGGAAGAAAGAAAAATTAACGGCCTGCTGGTTGTCGATGACCAACGGCTGGTAGGTGCTCTGAATATGCATGATCTGCTCAGAGCCGGAGTAATGTAATGACAACAGCAATGCAATCCACCCTGTACGGCCCGGTCCCGCAGCATCTTTTTCAGCAGGCAAAAAACATACGTCTGCTGATCTGCGATGTTGATGGCGTGTTTTCCGATGGCCGTATTTACATGGGTAACAATGGCGAAGAACTGAAAACCTTCCATACCCGAGACGGCTATGGCATCAAATCTCTGATGGCCGCCGGCGTCGACGTCGCCATCATCACAGGTCGCCGCTCGCAGATTGTTGAAAACCGCATGTCGGCACTGGGTATCCAGCATATCTATCAGGGCCAGGACAACAAACTGGCAGCCTATCTGGATATCGTTAATAAACTGGGTATTGCGGCTGAACATACGGCCTATATCGGCGATGACCTCATTGACTGGCCAGTGATGGCCGAAGTGGGACTGTCCGTTTGCGTCGCCGATGGCCACCCGCTGCTGTCACAGCGTGCCGATCTGACCACCCGCATCAAAGGCGGCTATGGCGCGGTACGGGAAGTCTGCGATCTGATACTTGAGGCGCGCGGCGAATTGGATCAGCATAAGGGCCTGAGTATATGACGTTAAACCGGCTATTCTGTGTGGTGCTGGCCATACTGTGTGCATGGACCGGTTACTACCTGCTGCAAAAGCACTGGCAGCAGGATACGCTGACCGCACCCGATAACGAAAAGCCGATCTTTACCGGTACCGGGGTGAAAAATACCTCGTACAACGAAGCGGGTATTCGCAGCTACCGCATCGAATCAGACACGCTGGAGTATTACAACCTCAGTGGTAATACCGAATTCCAGCAACCTGTGATTTGGGTATACAAAGAAGGTACAGAAAGTGAATGGCGCATCAGTGCAAATCACGCCACACTAGATAAAGAACACATTCTGCAGATGTCTGGTAATGTGCGGATCTTCAATCTGTTACCTGACTCCGCCATTAATGCGATAAAAACAGATACACTGCGATTAGATTTAATCAGCAAAGATTTCGACACCCCCGATCCGGTCACTATTACCGGCAGTGCCTTTCAGAATGAAGGTATTGGGATGAAAGGGAACATGGAACGCAGTGTGGCGACCCTGATGAATAATGTGAAAGGTAGATATGAAGCTTTGCAAAATTAGCGCCCTGCTGTGCCTGATAGTCAGCACCTCTGGCTGGGCATTAAGCAACGATACCGAGCAGCCGATATATATCAACTCGGACAGCCAAGAGCTGGACATCCAGAAAAATGTGGTGACCTTTACCGGCAACGTCTCGCTGCGTCAGGGCAGTATTGATATCCGGGCCGACAAAATCATTGTCACGCGCCAGACTCAGAATGGCGATCAGCAAACCATAGATGCCTATGGTTCTCCGGCCACGTTTTATCAGAAGATGGATGACGGCAAACCGATCAACGGCTCTGCCATGCAAATGCGCTATGAAACGGCAAGCGAATTTCTCAAGATGACAGACAAAGCCGTGCTGATTCAGGAAGGCAGCGAAATTAAGGGCAAAACCATCAGTTACAAAATTGATGAGCAGAAGCTGGTGGCGACCAGTGGTGATCAACAGCGCGTGACCACCATACTGCAGCCGAACCAGATCAAACAAAAACAATAAATAAGAGAACGAATGTCAAAGTTAACCGCAACCCATCTGGCGAAAAGCTATAACGGCCGCAAAGTCGTTTCCGATGTCAGCCTGGAAGTGGAATCTGGCAAGATTGTCGGTCTGCTTGGCCCGAACGGTGCCGGCAAAACCACGTCGTTTTATATGATTGTCGGTCTGGTCGCCCGTGATGAAGGCCAGATCACCATTGACGGCCACGACATCAGCCTGCAGCCGATGCATAACCGCGCCCGTATGGGGATTGGCTATCTGCCTCAGGAAGCGTCTATCTTCCGCAAGCTGAGTGTACATGACAACCTGATGGCGGTTTTGCAGACCCGCTCCGATCTGAGCAAAGCCGAACGCCAGGACAAGCTTGAGGAACTGCTGGATGAGTTCCATATTCAGCATATTCGCAACAGCCAGGGCATGGCATTGTCAGGCGGTGAGCGGCGCCGGGTAGAGATAGCTCGCGCACTGGCGGCAAACCCTAAGTTTATTTTGCTGGATGAACCCTTTGCCGGGGTCGATCCCATTTCGGTGATCGACATTAAGAAGATCATCGAACACCTCAGAGATCGCGGTCTTGGCGTGTTAATCACAGACCACAATGTGCGGGAAACACTGGACGTTTGCGAGCACGCATATATCGTCAGCCAGGGACAGCTGATTGCTCACGGTACACCGTCCGATGTTCTCAATGATGAACACGTGAAACGCGTCTATCTGGGAGACCAGTTCCGTCTATAGTTATAGATAAAAGGACACAACCGAGGTAAGCTGCCAAGGCTGGTCGAAGGTTTTGATTCGACTGGTCTAAAGACCCCAAAACAAGCGATTCATACAATAATCACAAGGTGTCTGTACACGCATGAAAACTTCGCTCCAGCTCAAGCTTGGCCAACAATTGGCAATGACGCCGCAACTGCAACAGGCCATTCGTCTGCTGCAACTTTCTACCCTGGATCTGCAACAGGAAATCCAGGAGGCCTTAGATGCCAATCCCCTGCTGGAGCTTGACGAAAGCCACCCGGATGGCGACACCCCGTCATCTGATGCTGAGGACGTTCACACCGACGGCAAAAACGATGCCGCAGAGCAATATGAGGACATCAGCAGCGATTCCTTCGATACCTCAGATGTCATTGAACAAAGGGAAATGCCGGCCGAGCTGCCCGTTGATACCACCTGGGATGATGTCTACAGCGCCGGTACCGGCAGTGCCGGGATTGCACCGGATGACGACATGCCTGTCTATCAGGGCGAAACCACAGAAACCCTGCAGGATTACCTGATGTGGCAGCTGGAGCTGACACCGTTCAGCGACACCGACCGCGCGATTGCTTTTGCCATCATTGATGCCGTTGACGAGAAAGGCTATCTCACCAGCACCTGCGACGATATTCTGGAAAGCATGGGCGATGAAAACGTCGAACTCGATGAAGTCGAAGCCGTCCTCAAACGCGTCCAGCAATTTGATCCTCTGGGCGTGGCGTCACGCGATCTGCGCGAGTGCCTGCTGCTACAACTGGCCACTTACCCGGAAGATACGCCCTGGCTGAGTGAAGCGAAAATGGTGCTGATTGAGCACCTGGATTTACTGGGTAACCGCGACTATCGCCAGCTGATGCGCGACACTAAGCTCAAAGAAGATGAGCTGAAAAATGTCATGGCGCTGATTCACACGCTTGAGCCCCGTCCGGGCAACCGCGTGGTGGCCTCGGAAACCGAGTACGTCATTCCTGACGTTTCTGTGTTCAAAGATAAAGGCAAATGGGTGGTGACTATCAACCCGGACAGTGTGCCGCGCCTTCGCGTCAACGAACAATACGCCGCGATGAGCAAACAAACGCGCAACAGTGCCGACAGCCAGTTTATCCGTAGCCACCTTCAGGATGCTAAATGGCTGATCAAGAGCCTGGAGAGCCGCAATGATACCCTGCTGAAAGTGGCCCGCTGCATTGTTGAACATCAGCAAGATTTTTTTGAATACGGTGAGGAAGCCATGAAGCCTATGGTCCTCAACGATATTGCCCTGGCCGTTGAAATGCACGAATCAACGATCTCCCGGGTGACCACCCAGAAGTTTATGCACACCCCACGCGGTATTTTTGAGTTGAAGTACTTCTTCTCAAGCCATGTCAGTACGGATAACGGCGGAGAATGCTCCTCCACGGCTATTCGCGCGCTGGTGAAGAAATTGGTTGCGGCCGAAAATCAGGCCAAACCCTTGAGTGATAGCAAAATTGCGACATTACTGGCGGATCAAGGCATCATGGTGGCTAGACGCACAATAGCCAAATACCGTGAATCGCTGGGTATCCCGCCGTCAAGCCAAAGAAAGCGCCTGCTCTGATTGCCGGCGATTAAGGAGGAAGATGTCTATGCAAATTAATCTCACTGGTCACCACATTGAAATTACCCCAGCCCTGCGTGAGTATGTGACAACAAAGTTCGATAAGCTGGAACGCTTTTTCGACAAAATTAATAACGTGCATGTTGTTCTGAATGTAGAAAAAATGCAGCAGATTGCCGAGGCAACACTGCACATTAACGCTGGAGAAATCCACGCGAAAGCAGATTCTGAAAATATGTATGCGGCAATTGATCAATTAACTGATAAACTGGTCCGTCAACTGAACAAACATAAAGACAAACTCAATAGTCATTAACATGCAACTGAGTCGAGTATTAAGCCTGGACTGCACCAAGAGTGCAGTCCACTGCTCCAGTAAAAAACGTGCGCTGGAAATCATCAGCGAAATTGCTGGCCAACATTTAAACCAGAACCCTCAACCACTGTTCGAGTGTATGCTCAACCGTGAAAAAATGGGGAGTACAGGTATTGGTAATGGTATTGCCATTCCTCATGGTCGTGTCACCGACAGCGAACAAGCGATTGCGGTGCTGATCCAGTGTCAGCAACCTATCCAATTCGATGCGATTGACAATCAACCCGTCGATCTGCTTTTTGCGCTTCTGGTGCCCGATGCCCAGTGCAAAGAACACCTGAAGACGCTGTCCGGCATGGCAGAAAAACTCAGCGATAAAGCGGTTCTCAAGCAGCTCAGAGCTGCCAAAAGCGATGAAGAGCTTTACCAGATCATGACCTCAGAGCCGTCATAACAGCCATCAGGAAGGGTTTGTCATGAAATTGATGATAGTCAGCGGCCGCTCAGGCTCAGGTAAATCAGTGGCGCTCAGGGTACTGGAAGATCTCGGCTATTACTGTGTCGATAATCTGCCGGTACATCTGCTTTCTGATCTTATCCAAACCCTGGATCCTCATACCCAGAAAGTGGCGGTCAGTGTTGATGTCCGTAACATGCCGGCCGATCATGACATTACCAGCTCAGCCCTCGAAGCCGTCCGTCAGCAGGCTGATGTCAACCTGCTGTTTCTTGATGCCGATGACAACACCCTGGTCAAACGCTACAGCGAAACCCGGCGATTGCATCCGCTCTCACGGCAGAATATGAGCCTGGAAGAAGCAATTCAGGCCGAAAGCGCCTGGCTGGCAAATCTGAAAGAAGCCGCCGATCTGGTACTGGACACCACTCAGCTGTCTATCCATGATCTCAGTGAAACCGTGCGTGCACGAGTGCTGGGACGCCAAGCCCGCGAACTGGTAATGGTGTTCGAGTCCTTTGGCTTCAAACATGGCTTGCCGACCGATGCGGATTACGTTTTTGATGTCCGTTTCTTACCCAACCCCCACTGGGTACCTGAGCTTAAACCACAAACCGGTCTTGACACTGAAGTGCAGGACTACCTGGCGAGCCACCATGAAGTCAGCCAACTGATTTACCAGATCCGGCACTTTCTTGAAAGCTGGCTGCCTTTGCTTGAAAAAAACAACCGCAGTTACGTCACTGTTGCTATCGGCTGTACCGGCGGTCAGCACCGCTCTGTGTACGTTGCCCAGCAACTGGCTGATTATTTCCGCCAGCGGGGACAACAGGTTCAGATTCGTCACCGCACCCTGGAAAAACAAGGTCACCTGAAGCATTGAGCATGAATACTGTCAGTCGAGAATTATTCATTAAAAACCGCCTTGGTCTGCATGCCAGGGCGGCAATTAAACTGGTCGAACTGGCACAGAGTTTTGACGCTATTATCACTGTCACCAACCAAGACAAGTCCGCAACCGCCGACAGTGTGATGGGATTATTGATGCTGGAGTCTGCACAAGGCCAGAAGATCATCGTCAGCGCCGAAGGGGGCGACGCCAGCGTCGCACTGGAAGCGGTCGCCTCGCTGATCGAAAACGGTTTTGATGAAGACAACTGATACCCGCCCGGGTGCTCAATCGCCAGCCTGCTGAAAGGATCTACCCCTATCTTGCCTGTATCCGTCCCGATCAACGACAAAACACCCGGTAACCGACGATAAATCACCGTTTTTGTACCTCAGCCTCCCTTTCTTACAGCCAAGTGAAATCTTAGCAAGATCTCAGATCCAGTGAGACAAAGACTGCGCTATTACGTTAATATTCAGCTTATTGCGCCATTTCCCGGCTGCCGCTGTCGCAACAGAGCTGGGTGTATTCACGAAGCAAGGTAGTTCTCTCTATGGCGGACATTTTCGAGCAAGATCAAACCCACCAGACACTGCAGCAGGTTAACCAGGCCCTGGATCGAGGGATGTTCGTTCACGTCCGGCGAATGTTGCAGGATATGGAGCCTGAGGATATCGCCCACCTGCTTGAAGCCTGCCCGCCGAAAGAGCGCCAGGTGCTGTGGCAACTGACCGATCCTGAGGAGCAGGGTGAGATCCTCGACGAACTGTCTGAAGATGTAAAAGACGGTATCGTGGCCATGATGGCGCCGGAAAAACTGGCGGCCGTCACTGAAGGCATGGAAAGTGATGACGTGGCTTACGTGCTGCGCAGCCTGCCTGACAGCCGTTTCCGTGAAGTACTGGCACAAATGGATGCCGCTGATCGCCATCGCGTCGAGCTGGCGATGGCTTATCCGGAGGAAAGCGCTGGCGGTATCATGAGTACCGACTTCGTGACCATCCGCGGCGATGTCACCGCCGATGTGGTCCTGCGCTATCTGCGCATGCGGGGCGAGCTTCCTGAAGCCACAGATACGCTCTATGTGGTTGACGAGCACAATGTACTGATTGGCCACCTTTCGCTGGCCACGCTGATCACCACTCAGCCTGACGTACAAATTCATGAGGTGATGGACGATCCGGATGAAGCCATCAATGTCGAGATGGACGACAGTGAAGTGGCCAATCTGTTTGAGCGCCGTAACTGGCTCTCGGCGCCTGTGGTCGATGCCGGCAACCAGCTGGTTGGCCGGATCACCATTGATGATGTGGTCGATATAATCCGGGAAGATGCCGAACACTCCATGATGAGTATGGCCGGTATGGACGACGATGAAGACACCTTTGCGCCTGTCATGAAATCCGCCCGCCGGCGCAGCATCTGGCTGGGTGTGAATGTCCTGGCCGCGCTGGCCGCCGCCTCTGTCTCCAACATGTTTGAAGACACGCTCGATAAAATGGCCGCCATCGCCGTTCTGATGACGATAGTGCCCTCCATGGGCGGGGTTGCCGGCAACCAGACTGTGGCACTGGTGATTCGCGGTCTGGCGGTCGGTCATATCGGCGATTCCAACACCCGCTGGCTGCTCAGCAAAGAAGCCCGGGTAGGCTTAATAAATGGCCTCTTGTGGGCCGGGATCATTGGTGGCGTGGTGGTTCTGTGGAAAGGCAACCTGATGCTCGGCGCGATTATCGCCGGTGCTATGCTGACCAACCTGCTGATCGCCGGTATCGCGGGGGTCGGGGTGCCTATTATTTTGAAGAAACTCAATGTCGACCCGGCGCTCGCGGGCGGCATGGCGTTAACGACCATTACCGATATCATCGGCCTGTCTGTGTTTCTCGGCTTGGCGACTGTATTTCTCACCTGATGAGGCACAAACAAAAAAGGTCTGGCACGAGCCAGACCTTTTCTTATTACTCAGAGCCTGCGATTACTCACCGGCAATTTTCATCGATTCCAGCAGCATGGAGCCGGTCTGAATCTGGCTGCGGGTTTCAGTGTCTGTCCCGATAGCCACTATGTTTGCCATCATGTCTTTCAGATTTCCGGCAATGGTTACCTCACTGACCGGGTATTGGATCACGCCATTTTCAACCCAGAAACCGGCAGCACCGCGGGAGTAATCACCGGTCACGATATTCACGCCCTGCCCCATCAGCTCTGTGACCAGGAACCCGGTACCCAGTTTGCGCAGCATGGCATTGAAATCTTCACCGGTACTGGATACCTGCCAGTTGTGGATACCACCGGCATGGCCGGTTGGTTGACGCCCCAGCTTACGGGCAGCATAACTGGTCATCAGATAGGTTTTCAGTACCCCGTCCTGAATGATTTCCCTGTCATGGGTTGCCAGACCTTCGCTGTCAAATGGTGTACTGGCCAGGCCGCGCAGCAGGTGCGGACGCTCGCTGATGTTAAGCCAGGACGGAAAGATCTGCTCATCAAGCATATCCAGCAGGAAAGTCGACTTACGGTATAAATTCGACCCGCTGATCCCCATCACCAGATGGCCGAACAGGCCGGTCGCAACATCAGAGGCAAACATCACAGGAGCCTGACGGGTAGATAGCTTCTGCGGGTCAATCCGGCTGACAGTCCGTTCTGCCGCCAGCTGACCGACTTTCTCAGGCGTCCACAAGTCGCTGGTACGCCGGGCCAGGGTATAACTGTAGTCGCGCTCCATGTCGCCATTCTTGCCCTCGGCAATCACGCAACAGCTGATACTGTGGCGACTACTCGGGTAGCTGGCCAGCATACCGTGCGTATTACCATATACTCGGATACCGTAGTGACTGTCGTAGCTGGCACCGTCACTCTGCTTGATACGGCTGTCAGCATCCAGCGCAGCCTGCTCGGCGGCAATCGCGATAGACGCGGCATGATCCGGCTCAGGTTCATCCGGGTAGAAAAGATCCAGATCCGGAATGTTTTTGGCCATCAGCTCAGCCGGTCCCGGCCCACCGTAGGGATCTTCCGAGGTATGGCGTGCGATTTCCAGCGCCGCTGCCACGGTTTGTGCAATCGCCGCTTCACTCAAATCTGAAGTTGATGCACTGCCCTTGCGCTGGCCGCGGTAGACGGTAATCCCCATCGCACCATCGCTGTTAAATTCGACATTCTCAACCTCACACAAGTGGGTAGAGACACTGATCCCTGTGGATTTATTAATCGCCACTTCGGCAGCATCAGCCTGCTGGCCGGCAAGCTCAAGAGCACGGGCGACCGCCTGTTCCAGCTCGCTACGCTGCTGGGCGACTTGTTGTTTCACATCCATAGTCATACTTTATTTACACGGTTTCCCCTAAGGATAACACTCAAGGCAATTAAAATGCGCCCAAATTCAACTTGAAACTGATAAAATAGAGACAATGAAGTCTGTCATGAGCCTGATATGAGCCGTAAAAATAAAAAAGCCCCATGGGAAGAGGAAGAAGAAATCATCTGGGTGAGTAAATCCGAGATGAAACGTGACATGGAAGCCCTGCAAAAGCTGGGCGAAGAGCTGGTCAAGCTCAAACCCGGTGCATTAGCGAAAATCCCGCTGAGCGACGAGCTTCGTATGGCAATCAAAGACGCCCAGCGATTTAAGCAGGAAGCTTACCGCCGCCAGCTGCAGTTTATCGGTAAACAGATGCGCAACATTGAGCTAGAACCGATTCAGGCAGCACTGGACAAGCTGAATAATAAACATGCCCAGGTAACGGCTCAGCTGCACAAGCTGGAGTCTTTACGTGACCGCATGATTGATGACGGTGATAGCGTGATCAATGAAGTGATGGAAGCCCATCCGGATGCTGACCGCCAGCAACTGCGTCAGCTGGTGCGCATGGCTGTTAAAGAAAAAGCCGCCAACAAACCGGCCAAAGCCTACCGCGAAATCTTTCAGGTACTGAAAGCGCTCTACATCAAAGACTGATCAACGCTCAATGATCAAAAATGCCAGCAAACGCTGGCATTTTTATTGGCGTCAGTCAGCACAGATGCACTTACTGAGTGCCACCGACTGTCATCGACGCCAGCTTCAGGGTTGGCTGCCCGACACCAACAGGTACGCTTTGCCCAGCTTTGCCGCAGACGCCCACCCCACGGTCAAGTTCCAGATCGTTACCCACCATAGAGACTTTCTGCATCGCTTCAATGCCGCTGCCGATTAAAGTCGCACCTTTAATCGGACGGGTAATTTTACCCTTTTCGATCAGGTAAGCTTCCGACGCTGAGAACACAAATTTACCGGACGTAATGTCGACCTGACCGCCGCCAAAATTCGGGGCGTAGATCCCGTTCTCAACACTGGCGATGATCTCTTCCGGCGTATGTTCGCCCGGCAGCATGTAAGTATTGGTCATACGGGGCATAGGCAGGTGCGCATAAGACTCACGACGGCCATTACCGGTTGGCGCTACACCCATCAGGCGGGCATTGAGCTTATCTTGCATGTAGCCTTTGAGCTTGCCGCCTTCCACCAGCACATTGTACTGGCCCTGGGTGCCTTCATCATCAATGCTCAGCGAGCCGCGCCGATCTGCCAGAGTACCGTCATCCACTATGGTACACAGGCTTGAGGTCACCTGCTGCCCCATCTGGCCCGAGAACATAGAAGATCCCTTGCGGTTGAAATCGCCTTCCAGACCATGACCAACGGCTTCATGCAGCAAGACGCCCGGCCAGCCTGCACCGAGTACCACTGGCATAGTACCGGCAGGTGCCGGATCGGCATCTATGTTGACCAGTGCCTGGCGCAAGGCTTCGTCAGCATATTGCAAGGCGACTGACTTGCCGTCGTTTTCAGTCATAAAATACTGATAACCGAACCGGCCACCGCCGCCCGCACTGCCGCTTTCGCGTTTGCCGTTCTTCTCGATCAGCACGCTGACAGAAAAACGCACCAAGGGACGAATATCTGCCGCATAGGTGCCGTCTATCGCGGCGACCAGCACCTGCTCATAGACACCGTTAATACTGACAGAGACTTCTTTCACCAAGGGCTCTTTGGCACGGATATAGGCATCCACTTCCTGCAGCAGGGCAATTTTTTCCTGGCGCTCCAGGCTCTCCAGCGGATTGACCCCGGCATAAACCGGCTTTACCGGCGATGAGGCAAAGGCCTGTACCTTACCAGAGCCGCCACTGCGGGCAATACCGCGCGCCGCTTTGGCACTCTGAGTCAGTGCCAGCTTACTGATTTGATCTGAGTAGGCAAAACCGGTTTTCTCACCGGATACCGCACGAACGCCCACACCACGGTCGATATTAAAGGAGCCGTCTTTGATGATACTGTCTTCCAGTACCAGTGATTCGTGCCAGCTGGACTGAAAATAAATATCGCCATAATCTACGTCCCGGGCGGCCATCAGCCCCAGAATCTGGCTGAGATCGTCACGCTCAAGCCCGGATTGGGCCAGCATGGTCTGTTCTACGGTTTCCAGCATCATTGCCTTACTCTTCTGTGTTGCACTGCTGCACCTGAAAACGGCTATGTTGCAGCAATGGCATATTCATTCGTATCTGTGCGCTCAGACCCAGATCGATATCTGCGGTGATCACACCTGTACCCTGCTCCTGGCAGGCGACGACTTGTCCCCAGGAATCGATAATCATCGAGTGGCCCCAGGTTTCCCGCCCCTGGTTATGCTCACCCCACTGCGCGGCAGCGACAATCCAGCACTGGGTTTCAATGGCGCGTGCGCGCAGCAGAATGTCCCAGTGTGCTTTGCCGGTAACTTTGGTAAACGCTGCCGGCACCACTATGATATCGGCTCCCTGTGCCCGCAATGCACTGTACAGCTGTGGGAAGCGGACATCATAACAGATCGACAGTCCAATGTTGCCGAAAGGTGTTTCCACCACCTTAACCGCCTCTCCCGGCCGGAAGGTGTCTGACTCGCGATAGCTGTGGTGACGATCGGCGACTTCAACATCGAACATGTGCAATTTATCGTAATGGGCCTGCAACTGGCCCTGATCGTCGAACAGCAAGGCGGTGGTCGACATGCTGCCGTCTTCACGCCGGATAGGCATAGATCCTATCAGTAACCAGATGCCCAGCTGGCGGGACAGTGCGGCGAGCTGGCGTTGCAGCACACCCTCTCCCAGCGGTTCGGCATGTTGTTCGTAGTCAGCACGTGTACCGAAAATCAGGCAGTTTTCAGGAGTGACGATCAGTTTCGCTCCCTGCAGTTGCAGCCCCTTCAACTTCTTTTTCAGCTGTTGCAGATTCAGTTCAGGATCAGGCCCGGAATTCATCTGTACTACACCCACTCTAGCCATCACGCACTCCATTACAAATTGATTTTCTTGTTATTATTACCTCAGCTTCACCACTCAGGCAAAGCCGGAAACACCTTGCTTATTATTGCTCAACCTGCTGCTTCAGGGCGGCAGGCACCTTAAACTCACCGGTAAAGCGCGACTGTTCTGTCACTGTGGGTGACTCTATCGGGCCGCTGACGACATAGTTAATCTGGGTAAAAACATCCACCACAGGCGACAGGGCGGTCGAAATGGCAAACACGACAATGGCCGTCTGCGGTGCGACAGCAAACGCTGTCAGCACCGGGATACCGGATGTCAGATCAGGAATAAATTTCACTCTGGCATTCACTGTCTCATTAACCAGATTAGCACTTCCCTGAATGTACATATCACCCGCCAGTGCTTTCATTTCCACATCGTCCGTTTCAAAGCGGCCATTTTCGATCCGCCCGGACCCTTTGATGTAGTCAAAAGCCAGCCCGTCATCAAACACCCCGGTAAAGTCGAGTTGCATCTTGCGCATGATAGAATCGAGACTGAATAACCCCAGAATCCGGCCGGCACCGCCTACATCACGGATCACCCCTTTGCCGGTTTCGGTTTTGAGTTCACCGGTCAGGGTTTCACGGTGCATCGACCATGGCGCCCCCTGCCACTGAATCGAGGCGTAGCTGGTAAAGCGGGCATCCTGGATCCCGCCGGAGATCCCCAGCCGCCCCATCAGCTCAGAGCTGTCCTCACCGGCGATATCAAAGGCAACCTGTGTTTCATTCTGGTACTGATTCATAGTCCAGTGGCCATCCAGACTCAGCGACGTCGTGCCGGAATCCAGCTGCAGCTCTTCCAGAATCAGCGTTTGGGCATCGCGTCGCAACCGACCACTTAATGCGCCCAGCCGGTATCCCTGCAGCCACAAGTCTTTAACCTTGACATTCATCTGCGGCAGGTAAGCCATCATGTTACGGTCAAAATCCGTGACAGGTGGAATAGCTCGCTGCGGCACATACCTATGCTCAGCCGACAGGGTTTCCAGCGGCTTTTTATCTTCCGGTAAATTGAGGTGAAGCTGCTCCAGGTTCACCGTCAGAGGCTTATAGTCGGGCCAGAAAAGCTCGCCGCTGACTTCGCGGCTGCCGAGTACCGCATGCCACTGCGATGGCTGCTTGCGTACCGCCAGGTCCAGATTGTGCCAGTTGAGCCCAGCCAGCTTAAGCTGCTGGATGCTGGCATTGATCCGCGTGGGTAATGGCAGTTCAATACCGGTTTGTGCTGCCGGTCTGTTCCGCTGCTTGTCAATGATCTCTTGTACCAGGCTGTCCCATGCGTCGGCATCAATGCTATTGGCCTGAATACGAATCCCGTGGCCTTTTGCCGGCAGTTTGCGTCGTTCGGCCAGGCCGACTGTCAGTTCGCTGCGTACAATCCGCGGTTGTGACTGCAAGGCAATCTCAGCCCGGTACTGAGCATCCGGCACCGTGAGGCTGGCTTCCAGCCGGGAAGTATTGCCGGAAGCCGTCAGCACCGCACTGGTGGGACTTTGTGGTGTAAAAACCAACGGATAAGGCAGCTCACTGCGGATAGCAGCTAACGGCGCTTGAATAAAGACCTGATATTTCAGTCCGGTATCATGCATTACCACCCCGACATTACCCTGCCACTTGGCACTGCCGTGCAGTCTGGCCAGCAGCGGATCCTGCAAGCGCTGCTGCAGCGAGGCAACCTGCCAGAACCCGGCCAGATCCACATTGACCCGGTAACCGGCTTCGCCGTTCTCGCCGTCAAAGCTGACGGTCAGGGGCTGGCCGAGCCAGTAGCCGGTTACGCCGTCCGCCGTTATCTGGTCATTATCAAAATGAATGGTGCCTTTTACCTGGGTAAGAGGCAGCGACAAGCTTTCGATAGTCACCCGGTTACTGTCAAGACTGGCCTCTCCCTGCGCTTTCACCTCGCCGCCACTAAAGGGAATGTCCAACTGCAGCTTCGCGGCCACAGGTCCGTCAACATTCACCGCCGACAGCGCCGCCCCGACCGAGTCCACCAGTGGCGTTGCCATCATATAGTCGCGGACCTGCTCGCCTTCTGCACTGACATCAATGGCCAGTTTCAGGTGGCCATCCGGGTGCAGCCAGGCATCGCCGACGACCCGATCAGCCACAGCGTCTTTGGTCTTGGCATGGCTGGCATTGATCAGCATGCGATCATTGCGAAAACCCAGGTTCAAATCAATCTCGGTCAGCTCAGGCCAGGCGGTATCGAAACTGAAACGTCCATGCTTCAGCGGTACGCTGATTTCAAAATTTCCGTCATGGCTGGCATAAGGAAATGCAGGCAGATCGCCAAACCACAGTAACTGAGCATGATCAGACTGCCCGCCACGAATGGCGGAGGAAAGATAATCCGTCAGCTCCTGCCCCAGCGCCGGGCGAGGCAAATAACGCCAGGCCGCGCCAGCATCTTTGACTTTGGTTTCGCCGTAAAAAGACAGCCAGGAAGGAGCCGCTTTCGGGAAATCAAGCCGGAACTGTCCGTTCGCACTCAGGTGCGGTGTGATTAGCGACAGCTCATCGCTCCACACACGCCATCCCTGGCGGTCCAATTTCCAATAGCCACGGACATCGGCCTGCTCAATCTCCATCGGTGCCTGGAAGACCTTGTCATAGTCCAGGGTTTGCTTGCCGACATTGAGCGTTATCTCACCCTGCTGCCCGTCACCGGCAATATTGGCATGCAAAGATGCAAAGGCTGGCAGATACATCCACTGCCTGTTCGAGACCCCATCCAGTTCAAATGAAAAACGGGGGAGCGCCAGTCCCTGACCGGCCAAACGGAGATCGCGTACCAAACCGGCTGGCTGAAGTGATTCAATGGCTTGTCGGCCTGTGTTGTCTTCCGGCAGCAAACTGGCTAACGGTGCCAGTCTGGCCAGATCAACACTGCTGACAGCCAGCTGCCAATGGCCCTGGGACACAGTGTCTTGCGGTGATACCGGCTCAGGCACAGCCTGATCCTTTTGCTGCGGTGCCTGCCAGTTAGCGGAGAAATCAAGACGCGGCCAGGCTTTCTGATCTGTCGCCAGTACCAGTTTATGGCTATCCAGTCGCCATCCGCTGCTGGCTTCTCGCTGCTCAGGGATCAGGGACAGCATGCCACGCAGCAATGCCAGCTCGTGTTTGCGCCCGTTTTCCTGCCAGCGTACATAGGAGTCCAGAAAACGGACTTTACTGTTACTGAGCTGACCATTGTCGAGAGTCAGCCAAGCTTCCGCATTCAGCTGGCTGTCGGTGATTTTTTCCCCGCCCAGCACAGACTGGTTGAGCCAGGGGGTCATTGACAGGTTTTTCGCCCGCGCATAAATAGTGCCGGATAAATGCGGCAATCCGCGAGTGGCAGACAGATTCGCCATCACATTGAGCTGATTGAGATCGGTACCGGGAATACTGACAATACCTTCAGCCAGGTGCATGTCACCCTGACGATCCCATTTCAGTTCTGTCACCGCCACCGGCTGACGGTGACCCGCAGGCGAGCTCACTACTAGGGTCGCATCATGAAGGGAGAATGTTCCCAGCTGAACAAACAACAGCTGTTCCAGTCGGTTAACATCCAGGGGTTTATCCGCCTCAGCAGGACGGTCACTGGCCGGAAACTGGGTGAGATCCAGCGTGAGTCCGGTCAGTCTGATATCACGAAAAACCGGCTTGAGGTTAAGTACAGAACGCCACAAATCAACGTCAAAGTCGATCTCGCCGACCTGCACCATATCCTTACTGCTCTGACCGATACTGACACCGTGCAGCGCCATAACCGGGCCAAGATTATGCCAGCGCCCCTCAACCAGCTCGACGCTGATCTGCATATTGGCTTGCGCCGAGAGCCATTGCGTAATCGAAGCGCGGTAATCATTCAATTGCGGCAGCAGTAAGCGCAACGAGGTAATTAACACTGCGCCGATGACCAGCAGAGTGAGCAACGTCCATTTCAGAACGCGGGTCAGATTTATCAGCACAGATAACACGCCATTGCCTCAGGGTTTACATCATTACGACGTCAAACTGTTCTTGGTTATACAAAGGTTCGATTTTGACTTCAACCTGCTTACCGATGAAGACTTCCAGTTCAGCCAGCGCATGGTATTCCTCGCCGGCCAGTGTCTCAGCCACCGCAGGGGAAACATAAGCGACAAAGCGATCGGCATCATAAGCCCGGTTGACACGGGTAATCTCACGCAGAATTTCATAGCAGACACTGTCGACCGTTTTCACCGTCCCGCGCCCTTCACAGGTTGGACAAGTCCCGCACAGTACATGTTCAATACTTTCACGGGTCCGTTTACGGGTCATTTCCACCAGCCCAAGCTGGGTAAAGCCGTTGATATTGGTTTTCACCCTGTCGTAAGACAGCGCCTGTTCCAGTGCCGTCAGCACCCGGCGCCTGTGCTCTTCAGAGGCCATATCGATAAAATCAATAATGATAATCCCGCCAAGGTTGCGCAGGCGTAACTGGCGGGCAATCGCTTTGGTGGCTTCAATATTGGTATTGAAGATGGTCTCTTCCAGATTACGGCGGCCAACAAAAGCACCGGTATTGATATCGACCGTTGTCATGGCTTCGGTCTGATCGATAATCAGATAACCGCCGGATTTCAGCTCCACTTTGCGATCCAGCGAACGCTGAATTTCATTTTCCGTATCGTACAGATCGAAAATCGGCTGATCGCCTGTGTAGCGAACCAGCTTATTGCTCAGTTCTGGCACGAACTCGTCGGTAAATTCTTTTAAATTCTCGAAAGCCAGGCGGGAATCGACGTAAATAGAATCCAATTCAGTGCCGACAAAATCGCGCAGAATACGCTGCGCCAGACCAAGCTCACCGTACAGCATCGACTTACTCTTGTATTTTCCACGACGTTCCAGCACTTTTCGCCATAAATGCTTTAGAAATGCAGCATCCTGCGCCACTTCGGCCGATGACGCCCCTTCCGCAGCGGTGCGGATAATAAATCCGCCCAATTCATCACAATGCTTGGTTACCAGGTTTTTCAGGCGTTCACGCTCGCGTTCACTTTCAATCCGCTGCGATACGCCAACATGGCTGGCACCGGGCATGAAAACCAGGTAGCGGGATGGCAGGGTAACATCCGTCGTCAGGCGGGCGCCTTTGGTTCCCAGCGGATCTTTCACCACCTGCACCACCAGATCCTGCCCCTGGCGCACCAGTTCTGAAATATCCCTTACCTGAAACTGCTGTTTCTCATTTTCGGCCACGCACTCGGTATGGGGAACAATATCGGAGGCATGAAGAAAGGCCGCTTTATCCAGCCCGATATCCACAAAAGCTGCCTGCATGCCAGGCAGTACACGGCTCACTTTCCCTTTATAAATATTGCCAACAATGCCACGCTTGGATTCACGCTCAATATGGATTTCCTGGAGGTTGCCCCCTTCAATCATCGCCACGCGGGTTTCACTGGGTGTCACATTGATAAGCAGCTCGGTACTCATGGATGCCTCTGTTAATTTAATTGGCTATAAATTCTCGGATCAGCGCATCGGTTTCCAGCAGCGGCAAGCCGACAACTGCATGGTAACTCCCTTCGATACGGGCAATGAATTTCCCGCCAATCCCCTGAATGGCATAACTGCCGGCTTTGTCTTTGGGTTCACCACTTTGCCAGTAGTCCTGAATATCCTGGCCGGTCAGAGACCGGAACCAGACATCCGTTACAACCAGCTCTGTCCGCTGACGCGCTTGCGTGGCAACAGTGACAGCCGTCATGACCTGATGGCTTCGTCCGGATAATAACATGAGCATCTCACGGCTGTGCGCGAAATCCCTCGGCTTTTCAAGAATCTGTCCGTCTACTACCACTATAGTGTCTGAACCGAGTACCGGCGTCTGTCCGTCAGTTACCCTCACCCCTGCCATGGCTTTGTCCAGCGACAGACGCTGAACATAGGCTTCCGGGGTTTCTCCTGCCTGATGCCGTTCTTCGACGTCGAGCGACAGGATATCGAAAGTGTAACCGAGTTGAGAGAGCAGTTCTTTACGACGGGGTGAACCGGATGCCAGATACAGTGTTGTCATCTTGATCTTACCTAGAAAGACGATAGCACTGGGGGCTTGTCATGCGAACCGTATCACACAGTGCTATCGAAGGGGACTGATGCCCCCTAACGTATTGAGAACTTACGGCGAATGCGCCGCAAAAACAGGAACAACCAAGGCCAGAGGAGGAAGTTGAGTAATACGGCCCACAACCGGGTGGGATCAAATTCAATCTCGACCACCAGGTATTCTGCCCAGAACTCCACCAGCTTGCCGGCCAGCGACAGCAAGGCGACTATCATGGCCTGCTGCCATAAGGATAAATTGCGCATCACCTGAAAGTTCAGGGCCACTATGTAGCACAGCACTGACATGGTCAGACCGCGAATACCCAGAGTGGAACCCAGTAACAGATCCCAGATCAGTCCCAGTACCAATGCCGTGCCGACATTCACCCGGTGTGGCAACGCCAGCACCCAGTAAAACGCCACCAACATAACCCAAGACGGACGGAAAGCTTCCAGCTGTCCGGGCCAGGGAGCGGCCTGCAGGATCAGTGCAACCACAAACGACAACCAGATCAGCACAATGCCATTGGCTCGACTATCAACCATTGACCGGATCTCCTGTGGTGACGGTATGCCTTTCTCTGTCTGTCGGCCAGACCAGCAGTAAATAACGCAAGCGGTCAAACTGCACCGTTGGCAAGGCTTTGATTTGCGCAAACGGGCGCTTATTATCGAACGAAAACTCTGTCACCCTGCCGACCGGGTATCCTTCCGGATAGCGGCCACCCAGACCGGATGTCACCAGTAAATCGCCCACTTTGATATCGGTACTGCTGGGGACGTGTTCGAGCTGAATCTGATCCTGCTCGCCACTGCCTGAGGCAATTACCCGGATATCGTTGCGCACCACTTGCACCGGAATCGCATGGGTGGGATCGATCAGCAGCAGCACCCGGCTGTTGTGTGCGCCGACATAGGAGATCTGACCGACGATACCTTTGTCATTGATCACCGGCTGACCTTCATACACACCGTCTACACGGCCTTTATCTATCATGACCTGATGACTGTATGGGTCGGAGTCGACAGCCATCACTTCAGCCACCATTTTACGTTCGTCACGCACAAAAGGTGAGCCCAGCAGCTCACGAAGGCGCTGGTTCTCCTGCTGCAACTGGTCAAGTAGCAGCACATCGCTTTGCAGTACCAGAAGGTCGCGCTTAAGCGCTTTGTTTTCTGCCAGTAATCGCTGATGAGAACTCAGCTGACTGAAAAGACCATCCAGAATTTCACGCGGAAGGTTCGCTGCGTATTGCAAAGGGGCAACCGCAGAGTTAAGGACATACCGGACCTGGGCGAAAGCATCAAGACGGCTGTCGGCCAGCATAAGGCCGGCCGACAGTAACATGGCAAGAAACAGGCGCAATTGCAGAGAAGGGCCTCTGCCAAAGATAGGTTTCATGTAACACTATGACCTGTTTGGATGTTTGCCGGGGTAGACATTACTCTTCGCTGAATAAATCGCCACCGTGCATGTCGATCATTTCCAGCGCTTTACCGCCACCGCGAGCCACACAGGTCAGCGGATCTTCAGCAACAACCACAGGGATACCGGTTTCTTCGGTCAGTAAACGGTCCAGATCACGCAGCAATGCACCACCACCTGTCAGTACCATACCGCGCTCTGAGATATCCGAAGCCAGTTCCGGCGGACACTGTTCCAGCGCCACCATCACAGCAGACACAATACCTGTCAGCGGCTCTTGCAGGGCTTCAAGAATCTCATTGGAATTCAGAGTAAAGCTGCGTGGCACACCTTCAGCCAGGTTACGGCCGCGCACTTCGATTTCACGCACTTCATCACCCGGATAAGCAGAACCTATCTCGTGTTTGATGCGCTCAGCGGTTGCTTCACCAATCAGGCTGCCGTAGTTACGACGGACATAATTGATGATCGCTTCATCGAAACGGTCACCACCGATACGCACGGAAGAGGAATACACCACACCATTCAGAGAGATAACGGCAACTTCAGTTGTACCACCACCAATATCGATCACCATGGAGCCTGTCGCTTCAGACACCGGCAGACCGGCACCAATAGCCGCCGCCATAGGTTCATCAATCAGGTACACTTCACGGGCACCGGCACCTTGTGCCGATTCACGGATAGCACGACGCTCAACCTGAGTAGAACCACAAGGCACAGCTACCAGCACACGTGGGCTTGGACGCAGTACACTGTTATCGTGCACTTGCTTGATAAAATGCTGCAGCATTTTCTCTGTGACATAAAAATCTGCAATCACACCGTCTTTCATCGGGCGGATAGCAGCGATATTACCAGGCGTACGCCCCAGCATTTGTTTTGCTTCGTGGCCAACGGCCGCGACACTTTTAGTGGCACCCGCACGATCCTGGCGAATGGCGACCACTGAAGGTTCATCAAGTACGATACCCTGCCCTTTGACATAAATCAGGGTATTGGCAGTACCCAGGTCAATGGACAGGTCATTGGAAAACATGCCACGAAGTTTTTTAAACATAGTTTTCGGCTAATCCTGCAAGCTCAAATTTCGTAAAAATTGCGCCTAAATGTATCAAGTGGCAGGTAGCGAGACAAGATAAGCTTTGTCAAACCTGCCACAGATCCTCATTTTTAGGGATTGTTACGCTTTCGTGTGTGCTTTTGCTTCGAATTGTGGGCTGCCCGCTCATTAGCATGCCCCTGAGATATACCAGACAAATATAAAGCAA
This sequence comes from Photobacterium sp. 2_MG-2023, assembly GCF_030547675.1. Taxonomy (NCBI): domain Bacteria; kingdom Pseudomonadati; phylum Pseudomonadota; class Gammaproteobacteria; order Vibrionales; family Vibrionaceae; genus Photobacterium; species Photobacterium sp. 2_MG-2023. Next base: position 7,985 of record NZ_JAUOQQ010000012.1, on the reverse strand, counting down.
GTGGAATATAAAGCCATGCTTTATCCGTTCAGACTGACTTTATCAAAATCATTCCGATTCAGCATAGCAACGCCAGCTGTTGACGCACTGGTCTCGACGAACTGACACCGGTTAATTGGTATCGATGAACTGGTTCATATTCCTTTCACCGCGGTAAATCACCCGGTCATTGCCACGGTAAACCCCAAAAGTCACCACGGCTGAGGGGTTTTCATCACCCTGCCCCCGCCAGTTGTACAGCAACCAGGGCTGGGATTCACTGCCGGCATGGGTGCCGGATCCTGAGTCAGTGACAGGATTCTCGCCTGTGATGGCAGCAGGCATGTCGGCTATCAGTTTTTGCCAGAAGCGCACCTGCTCGCCAGATTCGCCCTCAGTGGCATAAAGATCGCCCGACGCTGAACGGCCTTCTTGCACCTGTATATCACCAACGGATGCGGTGATTGCATTCGTGGTCGGGTGAGTGATGCCCTGTCTGAAATACAGCTGGCCATTGAATACCGAGTCGTTATCGTCGCCATTGGTGACGAACTGGCCTGCATTCCAGTACTCCAACAGCACAGGAATATTGATTTTTTCACCTTCCCGGCCCACCGCATCTTCCAACCGCATCCGGCCGTAGCGGGCATGAATATCACCAACCAGCGCGGCGGCGGTTTCCGGCGTGGCGCCGTCCTGCTCATAGACACTCAGCGGTTTAGCTGAAAAGTCGCTGCAACCCCGGGTAGCGCAATCATTCCGAGATTCGACAACCAGACCAAAATCGACCGGGTACGGCCCGTCGGGTTCGGTCACGTTTGAATCCGTGCTGCTCACCACCCGCAATAATGCCAGTGTGTCAGTGCTGATGGTTTGCTTCGCCTTTTCCCATTGCTGATAACTCAACTGCTCAGATAACCGGCTGGTCAGGTTATTGGCATCGCTCCCTATCGCACCCGTATTCACGGCGCGTAACTGCAGCGATTCTTGATAATCGTCGGCGAAATAGCCGTAGTTTTGGGTTGGCTGATTCTGCGTATTTTGCGCCTCGACAGTCGCTGACAAGGAAAACGGCTGATTCATATAGGTGAAACTACCGTAGGCGTCGCTGACCACACTCTCCTTGATGACGAAATGTGCTGGGTAGAAGCGCCCCAGCTGTCCGACCCCCTGATCCACTGCCATGCCAAGATAATCGGCATCGGCCTGCAGCCACAGACTGCCGACTTCGCTCCAGCTCAGATCGTTTATGGTCCAGCCCGCAGTTGCTTCAGAGCGTGTAAATTCGTGATACAGCGTGCCTTCCAACTTACCCGCAGATACGCCATCGCCTTCTGGCGAAGCCAGCTTATCGGGAATGGACAACTGAATCGGCGCTGTCACCAATCCAGATACGGAATAGTAATTCGGTGTGGTGAGTTGATTGCACCAGGCTGAAGTGGTGGTTTGGATATCATTGATATCGTCACCGCTTTGATCCGGCATCACTGCATCTTCCGTCCAGATCACAGGTTTAAAGGTGACTGAAAACGACTCACCCGCTGCCGCAAAGCCCGGTCCGCCGCTGGCGGTGCCGGAGAAATCTGTCTGTCCTTTGCTTGAGGTGATATTGCAGAGCGCGAAAGTATAAGGTCGGGACCAGACGGTTTGCGTTCCTTCTAATCGGGTCCAATCGCCTAAATCCATACCGTCCAGCGACGAGCCATTACCACTGATACTGCATCCACCGGCTTTAGTGCAATTTGGATCGACAAGACTAAGTTGCGTCTGACCCGCATCCAAATAACGCAACTCTGATTCAACACTGCCCTCCTGAAAGCTCAATGCAACGCTGGTGGACTGCCAGTTACCATTTTTATCGCGTAACTCGACAGAGTTGCCACCTGAATCTGGCAAGGTATAGCGAGTACTCAACTGTAGTGTCCGGATACCGCTGTAGTCTCGGGCTTCTGCCGGTGTTGCAGCACTGGTATCGCAACTCCTGGCAGAGACAGTAATTTGTTCAGGTTTTCCGGCAACGACTTTCAATGCCTGCTCCTGAATCTGCAGTTTAAACGGGACAAAACTGTACTGGCCTTCTGCGCTTGGGTTGCCGTCTGAGACTAGCTGTCCGGTAACAAAGATTGTTTCAATCACTTCACTTTTCAGCCACAATTGCGTTTTCCCGTTAAAAACAGAAAAACGCTGGCTTTGCTTGGCATCTGTACCTGTTCCACCGTCCGGCTGCTCATACCAGAACGCCTGTCCGCTGCCAGTCAGATTCGTCGTGACATCTATCTCACCATTAAATTGGGACGCCAGCGCACCACTACTATCCAACACTTGGAATTCTACGGGTTGACGTTCGCACAGCAAGCTCAAGGCTCGCTCTGGGCTGACAACAAGTTGATAATTATTATCCGGCGGATTGAAACATTGGCTGTTACCGACTATTTGCGCGGTGTTGCTCATTTGTAACTGACAGGCTGTAACCGCACCTCTTAATCCAGTATTGTTAGATAAAGCAACAGGGCCCTGGGAGTAAATACGGCCGTTAAACAAGCCTGATGAGTTGATATCGACTGAGAAATTCGTATTTACTGCAGGTGGCCCACTAGGATAAAAGCCCGGACGAGGACATTCATCACCTTTATTGTAAGCATAGATAGTTAAATTATCTGAAGGGCTTGTTGTATTAACCAAGCCAGCAACCGTCATTTTATCCCAAACGTGAAGCACAACGTCTCCTTCGACTGTCATCGTGCCTCGAATATCGGCCCTGTCTAACCAGTATTCCCCTGTTGGGAAAATTAGGTTCCCTGAAGGCTCTATCGTGAGTCCCGAATATGGCGCACCGAACGACGAGATGAAATAACTTCCCGGTAAAGCCGTTTCATTATCTGTCACAACTTTATCTTTAATTTCAGTACTGTCCGAAACATCCCAAAGCAAATCTCGCTTATTCGCCATGCCGCCATTTAGGGAGCAAGTAACGCCATCGCATAACGCTTTCACATTGTCCTCTGGAGTGTATGCGTCAGGATACCCCATATCGACAATAGCATTACTAAACCCAACGCTATGCGCTGAGGTATTTGATATTTTGGTGCCTACATCAGATGTAAATAAGTTATTTTCATTTCCGATCCAGGTTTGTACCGGGCCGGGAAATAATTCGCAAACATCAGGATTAACTGGTGGTGGCGAGGGCGGCGGTTCTCCTTTTGCACACTCCATAGTTGAAACTTCGCCATTCCCAACAACACGAAAATCAGCAGACTTTATTTCCGAAAGGTCGATCACTTTTTCACTGACAAGCTGCCATGTACCAGAAACCGTCGTCTTATTAAGATACTGCAGCGTTCCTTGCTTCCCTTTATCTGAGCTGTATAACAACCGAACATAATAGCGTCCACCAGCTAAAAAGTTCTTCTCGACAATTGTGTTGGCTTCACTCGCATTTCGATTATCTGTCCAAATGACTTGAGTTCTTGTTCCGGAATTAGCCTGAGATGCAATGACCTGCTCATCTAAATTCGCGCTCGGTATTTCAAAATCAATATAAAAGTCTTTATTACTATTCAGCTTATTACTGCACTCTGCTGCCACAGCCTGTCCTGAAAGAAATAAATACAGCAGGAAGCAAAGACACCCGAAAGCCTGTAATCGTTTACTCATTATCCAAATCCTTTGCCCAAAGCTCCTGAATCCGGGTAACAGCATGAGGGCCGCTGCCGCACTGTGAAGTGCTGATTAAAAAGTAAGTGTTTACTGACCCGGTATTTGAAGATTGGCAGGTCGTCGTTGCGCGGCAGCCCGTTACCCCGGCTGGTGCGAAAGTGTAAGCAGTGCCGGTGTCAGGATGGTGACGCAGACAGATATCGACCGCGGGTTCACTCACTGTGCCGGCCAGCGGAAAAAGCTGCCTCATCATGTCTTCATTGGCGGAATGGGCGGTAAACCAGGCACGGGTCGACAGTACTTCGCGGGTGGTAATGTCCTGACCAGAACCCGCCACCCGCAACATGGCGGCTGCCATGGCGGCCATGACAACAATCACGAAAATAGCGACGATCAGCGCGCTGCCCTGTTGCTGTTGCTTTGAATGCCGTCGGCTATAAGACATTGATCACCTGCACGCTCTGGCTGTAGTCCGACGATTCTTGGCTGACAGGATCGCTAAAGGTCAGCTCAAGATGAATCAGACCATTGCTGTTCAGGCCGGCCCCTGACACAGCGACATTGAAATGGCTGAGCGTATTGGTCAGCGTATAGCCGGTACCATTATTTACCCGCCGTACCAGGCTATCGCCAACCTGACAAAAAGCCACTTGGTCGGAAAACAGATACAATCGCTGTCCCGGTGAGCGATCGCCCAGCCACTGGGACAATTGCAGACTGGCTGTGGGATCTGCCGTGGTCGGGGCTTTCGTCAGCGCGCCAACGACTATGCTTGCGTCTTCATCGGCCTGATAATCGCTGACACTGACAAATCCCACTGCCGCGCGGTTGCCGTTAACTCCACTGTTCCATAAGCTAATTTGCTGTGAGTCTGGCGGCACCAGCACCTCCAGCACAGGCGCTGTGGGATCCGGCTCGTTCAGATAAGCGGCGGTTAACAGCACAGGATAAAACGACAGACACCCGCTGCTGAAACTGACACTGTTTGGCGCAGCATGGCGAATTTCACGGGTAATACGTTCGATAACAAAACGCGCCTCCGACTGTAAACGCTCTCTATCTATGGTGTCGGAGTAGCCCCCGGCGCCCAACTGCAGGTAAGCACCGATGCCCAGCGAAATAAATGCCAGAATCACCAGCGCCATGATCATTTCTATCAGAGTGAATCCCCGGGACAGCTGCATCAGTAGTTACTCCTGAACGCAGTGAACAGGTATTCACCGTAGCGGCTGGTTCGGACCAGCACATCAATGCGCTTCTGGGTGCTGACAGCCGTTGCGGCACCATTGAAAGCGTTGTTTTCATAGCGCACACTGATTTCGAGGTAAATATTGCGGTAATCACTTTGCTCGGCGGCAGACACTGTAACGAGATCCTGCAATGCCCCGCGACGGGGCAGGCTGCTGCCGTTGCACTGTGCCACACTGCCCCAGCAGCCGATAAAGTCATCCACGTCATCGGCAGCGCCGACATTCAGTAAGCCGCTGTTAACTTCACCGGCATCCGCACCCAGATTGCCCGGCGCGCTGCACACATGCACCTCTTCTCCGCAACGGATCACGCTGTCGTTAAAGGGATCCGAGGCTTCATCGAATTTACGCGATAACACCTCATTCAGCACGCCCTGGCCGATGGCGGCGGCTCTGGCCTGATAATGCGGTACGGCGGACTGTTCGGCCTGAGGAAATAAAAAGCTGGTCAGTGTGACCATGGCGATTGCCATAATGACAATGGCGATAATGCCTTCAATCAGGGTAAAACCCTGCTGATGGCGGTAGGTTTTCTGGCGGCAAATTGTCGAACGGCAGGGGTTACGGGCAGGCATGGATATAACCCTCCCGGTTAATACAGATTGAGGCGCTCTGAGCGTTACGCGAGACAAAGGTTATCTGGCACTCTGTGGTACAAAGCGGTGTCTTGCTCCCGCTGCCATCCTGCTGATAAGGTCGTCCCAGTAAATCGAACCGCACTTCGCCTAACAAATCGCCAGTTACAGTAATATCGTCGGCTGATGCCGTGATTGCGCGGCCAGATAACGTGATATCAGCGCAGGCAGGCGGGCCAAAATGATCCGATGCCACCTGTAAAGACAGGCAGGAATTCAGATCGCCCAGCTCATTGATATTGCTCATCGCTCGCAGCTGAATCTGACGGGCCAGACTGATGGCCTGATCGCGGGCCAGGTAAGCATCAAAACTGCTGCGGCCAATCAAACGTGACGCGGCCGTCACACTGAGGATTCCCAGCAGTATGATCACCAAAATCAGTTCAATTAACGTAAAGCCGCGTTGTCGGCCAGCGCTCAAATGGCGAGCCATGCATTCACCCAAAACGCCCTGTCAAAGTGAGAAAAGGGGCAGGAGTCCGCCCCTCTGAAAGCCTGAATGCAACTACGCTTCAGGGGGAGTTTACTTAGTCAACGGTACAGCCGTTGCCTGGAACAACGGTTGCAGTTGCAACTGCAGCAGATGTTGCCTGCTCATAACGGACATAGCAGCCATCTTCAGTGCGATCGTTGAAGGTATAGCCAATTTGGCCAGCTGGCAACGCAGCACCACCAGTTACTGTTGCAGGTGCCACATCCCAGTCACCCGATTCAAACGCGGCACCAATGCCATTTTCTGCTGCTGTCGGATAGCCGAAAATAGCCTGAACACCATCGACATCTACTGCTTCATCACTGGTTTCATTACCACGCACTGCAGCCTTGCCGTAAACAATGCCTGAAGCGCCCACAATTGCGCCTCGCAGCCCCTGCAGCGCAGAGTTACGTGCATCATCCTGCAGGTTCAAAAAACGCGGCGCAGCAGTCACGGCCAGAATGCCGAGAATCACGATTACCACTACCAATTCAATCAGGGTAAAACCACCTTGACGTTTCATAGCTAACTCCTAAATATTGCGATCAATTTTAATATCAACCCGACCCAAAGCCGGTATATAAGTAAAATAATGGCCGGCTGTTATTGCTTTCTTACCGGTCCAAAAATCACTGGCCGAAGCCAGCTGGTAATAACGACAAAACCGGTTATCACTGATTGCACCGACTTCGACGAAATACTGATATTGCCCAGAGCCCGCCTCACTCGCATCAGTGGTTGACGGCGGTGGGTTTTGTAACAGATTGTCCATTAATGTCAGGCAATCCTGCTCCGACAGTTGCCCCAGTTGCGAACTTCCCTGCCCCTGCAGCGCGAAAGGATATCCCTCTCTGCCGCCTGTTTTTGCTGCGGTCAGGTTAAACAGAGTGCCGTCGTAATTGACCCAGTTCCGGCTCTGGGTGCCTGGCTTGCCATCGGCTTCCCACTGCGCACGGGCAGACAGTACTGCGGTCGAAAAGCTCCCCGCCATGCCCTGAAGGGCAGCCACTTTGGCCTCTTCGGCAATATCGATATAACGGGGAACCACCACAACAGCCAGAATACTGACCACCACCACCACAATGACCAGTTCGATCAGCGATAAGCCGGTTTGCCTGTTCGGATACTGAGTCATAATCTGCCAAAAACATGACGAACGGGCGTCAAAATGATGTAAGTAGTCATTCTCGCATTATCATAAAAAAATACCAGTGGAAATAATCGGGTTATTGCACATTTTCCTAATATTAACTGTGGTTTAGGCTTAGCTTACAAAGCAATTAAGTGATAAAAATATCACTAACAAAACTTTATTCTCGCACTGAGTGCTAATATCATCAGCCTGCATTAAGCCCCGCGCGCGACATCAAGTAAATTCCACATCGGCAGGAATATCCCCAGCGCCAGAATCAGCACCATGCCAGCAACAACCGCCAATAAAAACGGCTCGATTCTGGCAGTCAGTGTTTTCAGATCGTAATCCACTTCGCGGTCATAAAAATCCGAGACTTCGTGTAACAGTTCATCGACCTGACCAGTTTCTTCACCGACCGCAATCATCTGCAGCACCAGTGGGGTAAAAATGCCGCTTTGTCTGGCTGTTTGCGTAATACTGCTGCCGCCTTCAATGCCGTTTTTCATGTCGATCAGACGATTTTCCAGAAAACGGTTTTCAAGCGCTTCGGCCGATAACTGGATCGCCTGGTTCAGGGGCACACCGGCGCGAATCATCAGCGCAAAAGTCCGGGCAAAGCGCGACAGCTGGGCCCGATTGATGATATCGCCCACGACCGGCACTTTCAGGCGCCAGTAGTCCCATTTTTCCTGCCCTTCAGGAGTGCGCTGCCAGGCTTTCAGGCCGATCCAGGTTACGACTGAGCCGCCGAGTAACAAAGGCCAGTAGCTCAGCATCATAGACAGGACCTTAAGCATTAAGCTTTTCATAAATTCCATCTAAGGTTCTGTCTTTCTTGGATTTTCTCTGAG